>CAYVEU010000012.1:3738-21066 GCA_964450015.1 uncultured Christensenella sp.
GGCGCGTACATAGTAGTACGTAACCGAGGGGCGAGCCGAACGTAGTCCGTATCACACGATGAATACCTCCAACTATCTCCGTATGTAAAAGTCGGAGTCGCGCGTTAGACGGACAACAGTCGGTAAGCACCGACGGGCGCGTACATAGTAGTACGTAACCGAGGGGCGAGCCGAACGTAGTCCGTATCACGTGATGAATACGACTTTTTACAAGGCTTATTAGTTGTTGATAAGCTTGTCCTCGTCGCTCCAACTGTAAAGCTTTCTGATTTCTCTGCCTACTACTTCCGACGGATGCTCGGCAGCTATCTTTCTCATAGCGTTGAAGTGGACTTGCGCGCCCGCGTCGGACATATCGAGCAAGAATTCTTTTGCGAAAGTTCCGTCCTGAATGTCTTTGAGAACTTTCTTCATAGCCTTCTTGGTTTCCTCGGTGATTATCTTCGGTCCGGTGATGTAGTCGCCGTATTCGGCAGTGTTGGAAACGGAATATCTCATACCCTCGAAACCGCTCTGATAGATAAGGTCTACGATGAGCTTCATTTCGTGGATGCATTCGAAATATGCGTTACGGGGGTCGTAGCCGGCTTCAACCAAAGTCTCGAATCCCGCTTGCATTAAAGCGCTTACGCCGCCGCAAAGAACTGCCTGTTCGCCGAAAAGGTCGGTTTCGGTTTCGGTACGGAAAGTGGTTTCCAGTACCCCTGCGCGCGCTCCGCCGATACCCAAAGCGTACGCTAAGCCGATTTCCAACGCGTCGCCGGTTGCGTTTTGTTCAACGGCTATCAAGCACGGAACGCCCTTGCCCGCCTGATATTCGCTTCTTACGGTATGACCGGGACCCTTAGGCGCAATCATGATGACGTTTACGTCTTTCGGGGGCTTAATGCATCCGAAATGGATATTGAAGCCGTGCGCGAACGCGAGGGTTTTTCCTGCGGTCAAGTTGGGCTCGATGCTCTCTTTGTAGAGTTTGGCCTGCTTCTCGTCGTTGATAAGAATCATTATAATATCGGCGTTCTTCGCCGCTTCCGCCGCGGTCATGACTTTCAATCCCGCCGCTTCCGCCTTCGCCCAGCTCTTGCTGCCTTTGTAAAGTCCGACGATTACATTTACGCCCGATTCGTGAAGGTTAAGCGCGTGAGCGTGTCCTTGTGAGCCGTAGCCTATGATAGCAACGGTCTTGCCGCTAAGCCTGTTAAGGTCGCAATCTTGCTGATAGTAAATTTTATTCATAATATCTACTCCTTAAATATATAGATTTTTATTTGTTTTTCTTTTTGGTATATCCTTACTTATTCACTTTTCACTCTTACTTCTGTGCTCGCATTTTTAGAGCGTAAAGCGTTGCCTTCGAGACGCTCTAAGAGTCAGCGCTTTGTCCGTGTTCGAGTATCCCCGCGTCGCCGCGCCTTAACGCGACCACGCCGGTACGGCAAACTTCTATAAGTCCGCACGGACGCATCATTTCGATAAACGAGTCCAGTTTCCCCGACGAGCCCGTAACCTCTACGCACAGCGCCCCTAAGGAATAGTCTATAATTCTTGCCTTGAAAATGTCAAGCGCAGAGAGGATATTTCGTTGAGTTTCCGGATTGTTTTTTACTTTTACCAAAAGTAATTCCCGTTCGACCGCCTCGTCATCCTCCATAAGCTCAACCCTCTTTACGTTGTAGAGCTTTCTAAGCTGATTTACCATTTGAGTTTTTACGTACTCGTCGCCGCTCATGGATATGGTTATCCTCGAAAATTTCGGGGACTCGGTAACGCCTACGGTAAGAGTATCGATATTAAAACCTCTACGGGTGAACATGCTCGTAACCCGCTCCAAAACTCCGAATTTATTGTCTACGTAAACTGCCAAAACGAATTTTCCGTTCATTGTCTCTCCTTTGCCGCCGCGACGGCGTTATCCTATTCTATCTCTACGATAATGTCGTCAACCGAACCGCCCGGAGGCAACATCGGCAAAACGAACTCGTCTTTATTTATCCTGCAATCGATAACCGTCACGCCGTTAAACGCAAACGCTTCTTTGAACGCCTTTTCGAATTCCTCAGCCGTCGTGCAAAGTTCGCCTTTTGCCCCGAACGCCTCGGCAAGCTTTATAAAGTCCGTCTTTCTTTCAAGCGTCGTGTTCGAATAGTGCTTGTCGAAGAACAGAGTCTGCCACTGCCTGACCATTCCTAGAACGCCGTTATTTAACAAAACTATCGTAACGGGTACGCCGTAGGTGACCGCGGTCGCAAGCTCGTTAAGGTTCATTCCGAAGCTGCCGTCGCCGGTAATAAGAACCGACTTCTTTTTAGAGCCTACCGCCGCGCCGATAGCCGCGCCCAATCCGAAGCCCATCGTGCCCAAGCCGCCGCTGGAAACGAACGTACGCGGTTTCTTGAATTTAAGGTACTGCGCCGCCCACATCTGATGCTGACCTACGTCGGTAGCAACTACGGTGTCGGCGTCCTTGACCTTATTTATAATTTCCATAACCTGTTTCGGGTCGAGTTCTCCGCCGCTAAGTCTAGTGAAGCTCTCTTCCTCTATTTTCAATCCCTGCACGCGAGCACGCCAGTCGGGGTGGTAGTCCTTTTCCACGCCGTCGATTATTCCGCGCAAAGCCTTCTCAAGATCGCCGCGAACGCCTTGGTCCGCCGTAATATTCTTGTTTATCTCCGCATAGTCCACGTCGACGTGGATAATGGTCGCGTGCTTTGCGTACTTAGCCTTGTTGCCCGTCGCTCTGTCGCTGAACCTCGCCCCGACCGCAATTATTACGTCGGCTTCGTTTTGAGCAATGGACGAAACGTAATGACCGTGCATCCCCTGCATACCCAAAAATCTCTCGTTGTCGGTATCTATCGCCGATATTCCCATAAGCGAACAACCGATAACCGCGTCTATCTTTTCGGCAAGTTCTAAGATAAGTCCGTACGTCTTAGATTGCAATACTCCGCCGCCGATATATATATAAGGACGCTGTTTTCCGTTGATAAGCTCGCAAGCTCTTTTTATCTTCCATTCCTTAGGCGTATGCGGCGTGAACGGCTTGACGATAGGCTGCGGTTCATAATCGAAAACGGCAGTTTGGATATCCTTAGGTATATCTATGAGCACCGGTCCGGGTCTATCCGAAACAGCAATCCTAAACGCCTCGCGTATCGTATCCGCAAGCTCGGATATGTCGGTAACGAAATAATTATGCTTGGTTATCGGTAACGTTACGCCGGTTATGTTGATCTCTTGAAAGCTGTCCCTGCCGATAAGACTGGTCGGTACGTTGCCGGTTATCGCAACGAGCGGGACGGAATCGAGCATAGCGGTAGCTATACCCGTAACCAGGTTGGTGGCTCCCGGCCCCGATGTAGCTATTACCACGCCGACTTTACCGGTAGCGCGAGCGTATCCGTCCGCCGCATGGGACGCGCCCTGCTCGTGCGCCGTAAGGTAGTGGTTAATCCTATCGCTTCTCGTGTAGATAGCGTCGTACAAATTGATAGCCTGTCCGCCCGGATACCCGAAAATATCGGTAACACCCTGCTCGATAAGCGTTTCGATTACTATGTCTGCGCCTGTCAACTTCATTTTCAATCCTTTCCTTTTATAATTTTTAGGTAAGAAAAAAACTCTCTTCTTCCCTTTATTCCCGTCGAAAGCGCGTTTTATTTGCGCGCGTCCTAATATAATAAAGAGACGAAGAAAGCTCTCCGCGGTACCACTCTTTTTGGCGAAATATTCGCCCGCTCAATGCGCAAATTCCTTGCGCGTTCCCTGTGACGGGAGAACCCGTTCCAACCTAATAAGACGTTACGTCCGTTCAGCCGACAGCTCCGAGACGACCATTGCCGAAATCCCATACCGCCTCGCACCGCCCGACGGCTCTCTGAAAAAGGACAAATCGGTTTTCTTCCCTTCATAGCCTTTATAGTTATTTATTATCATATAACAAATAAAAAATATTGTCAACTTTTTTATACGAATCCATTTAATGACAATTTTTCCTTCTTTTATTATATTTGTTTGTAATAAGCCTACTCACACCCGCCCACCCTATTGTTACATTAGTGGGAAAATTGTATAGAAATTATATAATTCCCCCTCATTTTCTCTTGCAAATGCCCTACGGTCGCTTGCAGACGAAAATTCGGGAAAATTATGAGGAAAGGGGGTTTGGGGGGATTGGAGCTATTCCACCCAAGCTATAATTAATTATCAAAAATAGCCGTGCTAATATCCGTCCATAAGGACAATATCAGCTTTATATTATCCGACGGATATTAAACGGCGTTGGGTTTATTAAGGGGACACCCCTTAATTCGTGCGGAGGCGTAGGAACCCGCCTCGAAAGTAGGGTTCCACCCGCTTTTTGTTTCTTTTTGTCGGTTACAAAAAGAAGATACTATTCTATTTCATTTTTTCTTGCTTAATCTTTTTGTCAACGACGTGGCGGGAAGCAAGTTCGTTGAATATATCCTCGGTGCTTATGCCCATTTCCACCATGAGTACCATGACGTGATAGACAAGGTCGGAGATTTCGTAGACGGTTTCTTCCTTGCTGCCGCCCTTCGCGCCTATTATTACCTCGGTGCACTCCTCGCCCACTTTTTTGAGTATCTTGTCAATGCCCTTTTCGAAAAGGTACGTCGTATACGAACCCTCTTTCTTTTCCGTTTTGCGACCCTTTATCATTTCGTAGAGTCTTTCGTAGGAAAATTCTTTGTACTCTTCATTGGAAAACAGCGGATTGAAAAAGCAGCTCTCGCTTCCGGTGTGGCAGGCGGGTCCCGCCTTGTCGACTTCGACGACTAACGCGTCGCCGTCGCAATCGGCGTATATATCGACTACCTTTTGAACGTTGCCGCTCGTTTCCCCTTTACGCCACAGTTCTTGCCTCGAACGGCTGAAAAAGCACGTCCGCTTTTCTTTTATCGTTATTTCCAAACTCTCGCGGTTCATGTACGCCAAGGTAAGGACCTGTTTCGTTCTGTAATCCTGCACTATCGCTGGTATCAAACCCTTGTCGTCGAATTTCAAGTTTTCTATATTCATAATAACCTCGCTTTTTATTTATATCCTTAATATTATAGTCTGACTTCGATTCCGTTTTCTTTAAGCAACCTTTTCAAGTCGCCTATTTTCACTTCGCGGAAATGGAATATGCTCGCGGCAAGCCCTGCGTCCACCTTCGGCAAGGTTTTAAAGAGCTCTATAAAGTCCTCTTGTTTCCCCGCGCCGCCGCTTGCGATAACGGGTACGTTTACAACGTCGCATACGGCTTTCAGCATTTCCAAATCGAACCCGCGCTTAACGCCGTCGGTGTCTATGGAATTTAAAACGATCTCCCCCGCGCCGTTTTCCGCGCCGCGCCTTGCCCATTCCAACGCGTCGATGCCCGTGTCGTGTTTGCCGCCGGTCGAGAACACTCTGAACTGTCCGCCGACCCGCTTTACGTCCATACTTAAAACCACGCACTGGTCGCCGTACCGCTTTGCCGCGTCGCCGATTAAAGACGGATTTTTTATCGCGCCCGTGTTCACGCTCACCTTGTCCGCGCCGCATTTCAACACCCTGTCGAAGTCGTCGAGCGTGTTGATACCGCCCCCGACGGTAAGCGGAATAAATATCTCCTTTGCAACTGCGGTCAGCGCGTCGGCAAACAACTTCCTATTCTCTCCGGACGCGGTTATGTCGTAAAAAACAAGCTCGTCCGCGCCCTCGGAATTGTAATATCTCGCAAGTTCGACGGGACTTTCAACGTCCTTTATATCGGCAAAATTCATGCCCTTGACTACTCTGCCGTTCCTTACGTCCAAACAAGGAATTATCCTCTTCGTTATCATTTTCCCTCCGCAACGGCCAGCGCGGTTTTCAAGTCCAATAGCCCTTTGTAAAGCGCCTTACCCAAAATAACGCCGTAAACGCCCATATCCGATAACGCTCTCAGCTCGTCGTAATAAGTAACGCCGCCGCTTGCGATAATTTGCAAACCCTCGATTTTACTCAGCTTTTCGAAATTCTTTAAATTCGTTCCTTGCATCATTCCGTCGGTCGCTATATCGGTGTATATAACCGTCTTAACTCCCGTATCCCTAAGTTGGCGGCAAAAGTCAAAGGAATCGATTCGGGTAACTTTTTCCCAACCGTCGGTAGCCGCAAAACCGTTTTTAGCGTCAACGCCCACGGCGATTTTATCACCGTATAAGTTTATTGCTTCCTTTAAAAATTCGGGATTTTTAACCGCCGCCGTGCCGATAATAACGCGCTCGACTCCGACTGCAACGTACTTTTCCACCATGTCGATATTTCGGATTCCTCCGCCGACTTGCACCTTTAAACCGGTTTTAACAAGCTTCTTTATCGTGTCGGCGTTCTCGTTTCCACCGCTCCTCGCGCCGTCTAAATCAACGGTATGGAGGTATTTTGCTCCGCTTGCAACGAACGATTTCGCTATCTCTGTCGGAACGCCGAAAGTCTCCGCCGCGCCGTAGTCGCCTTTGGTAAGCCGCACGGCTTTGCCGCCTATTATATCTATCGCGGGAAAGATTATCATAATTCAACCTCGCACTTAAATTCGGTAAATTTTTTCAATAAACCAAGCCCCGCCTTACCGCTCTTTTCGGGATGGAACTGCGCGCCGTAAACGCAGCCCGAACCGACCACGCCGGCAACCGTCGCGCCGTACTCGGACGAAGCCGCGCAAAAGTCCGCGTTGCCGTCGGCGTAAAATGAATGAACGTAATAAAAATACTCCCCGTCGGAGTTTTCCAGCAAGGGGATTTGCTTTTTTACCGTCAGCTTATTCCAGCCTATGTGCGGAATTTTCAAGCCCTTTGTCAGCGGGTTTTCCGCAAGAGATAAAATCGCGCCGTCGATAAGTCCCAACCCTTTATGCACGCCGTATTCGCAGCTTTCCGCAAACAGCAGTTGCATGCCGAGGCAGATTCCGAGAACGGGAACGCCTGCCGCCGCCCTCTCCTTTATATACCCGTCCAGTCCGACCGCGGATAGTTTTTTCGCCGCGTCGCCAAACGCGCCCACGCCGGGTAAAATCAAACGGTCGCACTTATCGAGAATTGCTTTATCGTCGGTAACCGCCGTTTCCGCTCCCAAAAATTTTAAGGACGCGGTAAGCGAAAACAAATTGCCCACGCCGTAGTCGATGACTCCTACCATTACAGCACTCCCTTTGTTGACGGCAAAACGCCGCCGACCACCGCGCACGCCTCGCGCATGACCCGCCCGAACGCCTTGAACACGCCTTCCAATATATGGTGGGTGTTTTTTCCGTCAAGCTTTTTAATATGCAAGGTGACGTTCGCCGTCCGCGTGAACGCGAGGAAAAATTCCTCGATAAGTTCGCAGTCGAACACGCCGACTTTGGGCGCGCAAAGTTCGCCGCCGTCTTCCAGCCTCGTCGCCTGCAACTGCACGTCGTAATTGAGATACCCCCGACCGCTTATATCGAGGGCGCATAAAACAAGCGTTTCGTCCATCGGCAAAATTATGCTTCCGTAGCGGTTGATGCCTACCTTGTCGCCTATCGCAATATTGAACGCCTGCCCAAGCGCTATGCCTATGTCCTCGCAGGAATGGTGGAAGTCCACCTCCGTGTCGCCGTCGCAAACGAGGTTAAATCCGAAATTCGCGTGAGAGGAAAACAGCGTAAGCATATGGTCGAAAAAACCGCTTCCGCTTTTTATCGACTTCTTTCCGCCGTCCAAGTTCAACGTTAAGTTTATCTTCGTTTCGTTAGTGTTCCTGACAACGTTAGCTTCTCTCATTTACAACCTCCCAAAATATCCGCAACCACGCGTAAAAACTCTTCCATGTCCGATTTTTTCCCTATCGTAATTCTTATAAAATCTTTGATTTTCGGTTTGTCGAAATGCCTAACCAAAATGCCTCTTTTTTTCAATTCCGCATACAAATCTCCGCCGTCGATTTTTTCGTGTTTTGCGAATAAAAAGTTAGCGTTGCTCGGCAGCACCGTAAAGCCGATTTTCGTAAGCTCCCGCGCCGTAAACGAGCGGTTGTACATTATCTCCGTACGGCACTCGTTGAAGTAATTTATATCCCTTATCGCCGCCGCGCCCGCACGCTCCGTTAGCCTGTTTACGTTGTACGGATTGAAGGAATATTTGACAGCTTTAAGATCGGCTATAAGCGACGGACACGCAAGACACATCCCGAGCCTCGCGCCCGCAAGCGAACGGCTCTTTGAAAACGTTTGCACGACGATTAAGTTCTCGTATTCGTTAATTAGGGATACGCAACTATACGTTCCGAAATCTACGTAAGCTTCGTCCACAACGACCAAACGGTCTTTATTCGCGTCCAAAATCCTTTTTATCTCGTCGACGTTTACCGCCATCCCGGTAGGCGCGTTGGGGTTCGCTATAACCACGCTTTTGTCGGTTTTGACAAAGGCGTCAACGTCTATACCGAAGTCGGCTTTTAAAGGAATTTCGTTTATCTTTATTCCGGTAAACTGACAAAAAACGGGATAGAAACCGTAGCTTATTTCGGGGAAACATACCTCTCGTTTTTCATCGAAAAACGCGCAAAATATGAACGCCAAAGCTTCGTCGCTGCCGTTGGTTACCAGTATGTTTTCCTTATTTACGCCGAAATATTCGCTAATCGCGTCCGTCAAAATATTGTTCTCCGGATCGGAATACAAACGAAGATTATTCCCTTCGTTTTCGTTCAAACACGCCAAAACCGACGGCGACGGCGGAAAGGGCGATTCGTTGGTATTAAGCTTGATATACTTAAAATCGCGTGGCTGTTCACCGGGGGTATACGGCTTCAAACCGCTGTAATCGGACTTCAAAAACCTGCTCATTCTTCCTCCGTAAACCGAATACGAACGGCGTTTGCGTGGGCGTGCAAGCCCTCGCGTTCCGCAAAGTCGGCAATCCTTTCGGCGTCCGCTCCGAGGCTCTCTCTGTCGTAATATATATAGGATGACTTCTTGACGAAATCGTCTACCGAAAGCGGCGAAGAGAATTTCGCGGTGCCGCCCGTCGGCAACGTATGGTTAGTACCGGCAAAGTAGTCTCCTAATGGTTCGGGCGCGTAGCTGCCCAAGAATATAGAGCCCGCGTTTCTCACCTTTGACAAGAGGAAGAACGGCTCCTCTACGCTGAGTTCCAAATGTTCGGGCGCAATCTCGTTTGCGACGTTCACGGCTTCGTCCAAATCTTTTGCGATAATAATTTTACCGTTGTTTTCGATAGACGCAAGAGCTATTTCCTTTCTCGGCAGTTTGTCCAGCTGTCTATACAGTTCTTTTTCCACCGCGTCCGCCAAAGTTTCGTCGACGGTAATAAGTATCGCGCTTGCGTTTTTGTCGTGCTCGGCTTGACTGAGCATATCCGCCGCAACGTAGTCGGCTCGGGCGGACCCGTCCGCTATGATCAAAATTTCGCTCGGACCCGCTATCATATCTATATCCACCTGCCCGAACACCGCGCGTTTAGCCGCCGCGACGAAGACGTTGCCCGGTCCTACTATTTTGTCTACTTTCGGTACGGTTTCCGTTCCGTATGCAAGCGCGGCTATCGCCTGCGCTCCGCCTATCTTGAAAATCGACTTTACGCCGCCGATATAAGCAGCCGTCAAAATTGCGTCGGGAACGCGACCGTTTTTATCGGCGGGCGTCGTCATTACTATTTCTCCGACTCCCGCAATTACGGCGGGAACGCTGTTCATAAGCACCGTGGACGGGTAGCTTGCCGTGCCGCCGGGGACGTAAAGCCCTACCTTTTTTATGGGCGTTACCCTTTGCCCCAAAACTTTGTTGCCCTCTCTTATTTCGTACCCTCTATGCACTTGTTTGAGGTGGTACTTCTCGATATTGAGCCGCGCCATACAAAGCGTATCTTTAAAATACGAATCGCATCTATTCAGCGCGGCGGAAATCTCCTCGTCGGTAACTTTAAGCGCGCCTGCGTGTCCGTCGAACTTCTCCGTGTATTCCCTTACCGCTTTATCTCCGTAGCGCACGACGTCGTCGATAATCTTTTTGACGGCTTCGTCCGCCGACGCGTCCTTTGCGCTCGCTCGGATAATCTCTTCGGTCGTTATCTTACTCAGTTCGTATCTTTTAATCATTTTGCTCCTTCAACCGTCCGACGAGTTCGTCGATAGCGGTCTTTTTGAATTTATAAGAGGACTTGTTCGCAATGAGCCGCGCGCTTATCGGCACGATATCGGCGTGGACGCACATATCGTTTTCTCGAAGCGTGCTCCCCGTTTCCACAACGTCGACTATGACGTCGCTCATTCCGAGAAGAGGCGCAAGCTCGATAGAGCCGTTCAATTTTATTATCTCGATATCTCTGTTTAATTGCGAATAGTACCGCTTGGTCACGTTGACGAATTTCGTAGCCACGCGAAGCGGTCTGTCCATATCGTCGCGGAAATCCTTTTTGCCCGCAACCGCAAGCCTGCACACGCCCGTCTTCAAGTCCAAAAGTTCGTAAACGTCGGGTTCGTATTCCAGTAAAATATCCTTTCCTACAACTCCTACGTCGGCAACTCCGCGCTCGACGTATATCGCAACGTCGCTGGGTTTGACGAGGAAATAACATATCCCGTTGTCGTCGTCGCGGAACACGAGCCGCCTGTCGCCCTTTTCTACGGGCGCTACGTTGTAGCCCTGTTTGGTGAGCGCAAGACACGTCTTGTCCGCAAGCCGCCCTTTGGGCAAAGCCAAATTAAGCATCGTACACCTCCGCCTTTCCGTCCTTTATTATATATGTTTCTCTTCTCCTTACGTCGCCAATTAACTTCGGTTCTACTCTGACCGAACGCCCGCTTGCGCGTAAAGAATCGGCAACGCTCGCAACCGTAGCCTCGTCCGCTCCGTCGGAAATCAACAAAATATCGCAGTCTGTCAACGTCTTTTCGTCGTATACGCCCAGTTCGTCGAGATACACCGCAAACCCCAGTCCGCCGAGGTTTTTGCCCAGCTTTTCCAAAAGCTTATCGTATCTCCCGCCCGTCAAAACGGGGCGCGGAACTTTTTCGACGTACCCGCGAAACACTATTCCGTTGTAATACCCCTCGTCGTTTATAAGCGAAAAATCCACGTTGGTTTCTATCCCGTTCGACTGTAAAAATCCTTTGACCCGCTTTATCTCGTCCGCCATCTTTTTCGTTTCGGCAGAACCGAGCTCGATTATCTTGTCCAAATCGCCGTTAAAATAAGCCGTCATCAATTCGTTTTCGCCGTACTTGCTTTGCGCTTCATGCAAACTTTTTGAACGCAAAAAGCCGATTAGGGCTTCCGTATTGCCGCTTGGAGATACCTTATTGCAAAGTTCTTGAATAAGTCCCATGTGCGAAATATCCAACGCGAAATTCGCGTCGATCTCTTTAAGGCTCTTTGCCGCAAGCAGCGCAACTTCGCATTCGGTATACAAATCTATATCGCCGATAGCTTCCAGCCCGAGCTGTTCTATCTCCTTAAAACAGACGTTTTGCGCCGACGGACGGTAGACGTTTTCCATATAGTAGAACTTGTCGCCGGCCTTTGCGTTTTTGACGATAGACAGCGTAACGTCGGGCTTTAACGCCATCAACCTCCCGTCGCAATCGTTGAACGTAATCAGCTTTTCGCTGAGAAGAAAGCTCTTGTTCTCCAAATAAAAAGCATATTCCTCGAAATTGCCCATGCGGTAACGACGATAGCCGTAGCTGTCGAAAAGCGTCCGTAGCCTCAACGCAACCTTCTCGGGCTTTTTGATATTAGTAGAATCCATACTGCACCTCGGGAATTATTGTATTACACTTTATTGATTTAGTCAACTAAATTGATGAAGTATTTCGTGAGCATAGCCGTCAGGCCTTTGCGGTAGGTCGCGACCTTTAAAAAAGACCGACGTCAAACGCGCGCGAACGTCAACGCGGTTAGGCTTTTCGCTCCGTGAAACAGGACAGCGCGCCCGCATTCTTTCAGCGTCGCTCCGCTCGCCGTCACGTCGTCTATAAGTATAACGTGTCCGTCAAACCCGCCGCGCGACAGGAATTTATTTTTGGCGTTTAAACTTCTTTCCGTCGCGTCAAGTTTCGTTTGGTCCGTACCGTCCACCCTGAACAAAAGGTGGCTTACGGGAATTTCGGAAAGCAGCGAGAACTCCTCGGCGACTAGTTTCATAGCGTCGTAGCCGCGTTTTCTCAGCGCCGACGGCGAAGACGGAACGTAACAAACGAGGTCGGCGTGAAGGTTAAATTCCTTATAGAGTTTATACAGGTACTTGGCAACGTATTTACTTAGATACGGCTTGGCGAAGTCCTTGTTGTCCAAAATATACTTGCGCACTATTCCGTCATATTCGAAACAGGAATAGACGTCTATCGAGCCGATAGCAATCGGATTGTTCTTGATAATCCGCATGGAATCCGCGCACGCCGTGCAAACGGAAAATTCTCTCTCGCCGTCGTCAAGCTCCCTGCCGCAAGCATTGCATGTGATACCCTCGGGGTAGACGAGGTTTAGTAGCCTTGAAATCTTACTCGGTATCATCTACGCTCCAAAACGACCTAACCTTGCTTTCGTTTGCTATCAAAAATTCTTTTAAGAGAGAATATCGCCTTGCCGTAAAGTTGTTTTCCACCATGCGCCTTACGCACGCCTCGTCTCCGACGATGACTACCATTTTGCGGGCGCGCGTGACTGCAGTATACAGTAAATTGCGCGTCATTATCATATAGTTTGCGCCGGTCAAAGCAAGCAGCACCACGGGAAATTCGCTCCCCTGCGACTTGTGCACGCTCACGCAATACGCCAAAGTCAATTCGTCCATGCCGCTCCCCTCGTACTTTACCACCTTGCTATCGTCGTATATTACGTCCACGCCGTTGTCGTAAACGTCGCTGATAAACCCCATATCGCCGTTGAAGATTCCGCTTCCCATTTCGTTTCCGTCGACCGTTTTCCACGTAATCGTATAGTTGTTTACCGTTTGCATAACCTTATCGCCGCGGCGGTATTTTATGCCTCTGTGCTCGTACGCCTTGCCCTCGGGATTGAGCGCGTTTTGAATTTCCACGTTCAAATTTTCCACGCCTATTATGCCTTTTTTAATGGGCGTGATCACCTGAATATCCGTGCTTTCGACTCCCGCGAATTTCGGAATACGTGTTTTTATCATACTAATTACATCATTGAGGATACCCATAGTATCGCCTTTATTGCTTATAAAGAAATCCGAGCGGTTGTCGGTGATAGGCATTTGTCCGCGGTTTATCCTGTGCGCGTTGGTAACTATCAGGCTGGTGTTTTCCTGCCTGTAAATCTCTGTAAGTTCAATTGATTCTATGAGTTTGGAACTTATAACGTCGCTCAAAATGTTCCCGCAGGACACGCTGGGAAGCTGGTCCTTGTCCCCGACGAGCACCAGTCTTGCGCCGCGCGGAACGGCTTTTAAAAGGGCGTTGAAGATATAAATATCCGCCATGCTTATCTCGTCTACTATTATGACGTCCGCTTCTATCGGGCTTTCGTCTCCGTGCTCGAACTTGTTGTTCGAAGAAAAGTCCATACCTAAGAGTCGGTGAATAGTCTTGGCTTCCTCGCCCGTCATCTCGGTCATTCTCTTGCTTGCCCGTCCGGTGGGCGCGCAAAGCGCGACTTTTTTCCCGCGTTGAGAGGCAATGCTAGTTATCGCTTTTATTATAGTGGTCTTGCCAGTCCCCGGTCCGCCGGTAATCACCGTTACGCCCGATAAAAGCACGGTTGCAACCGCCTCGCGCTGTTTTGCGTGCAGCTTTATCATATTGCTTTTTTCGTACGCGTCGAGCTCCGCTTCCCAGCTTATATCCCACGCTTCCGCGCCGTCCTTTAAAACAAGCAGCTTGGTAGCTATCGCCTTTTCCGTACGGTAGTTCAGTTCCGTCGCTATCATTTCCGCGCCGTCGATTTTTACCGACTTCACTCCGAAAGTAAACGCAAGCGCGGTTTCGACCTCGTCCTTTTCCACTTTCAATAGATTTGCGGCGTCCTCGATAAGTTTCTCGCGAGGGTAGCACGTGTGCCCGCGCATCGCCGCCGCTTCGTTGAGAGTGTGGATTATTCCCGCCTTTATGCGAAACGGACTGTGACTGTCAACGCCCATTTTCGCGGCGATTTTGTCGGCTGTAACGAACCCCACGCCCTCTATATCTTCCACCAAAATATACGGGTTGGCGCCGACTGCGGAAATCGTTGCTTCCTCGTATCTGGCATATATTTTAAGGGCAAGCCCCATCGTAATCCCAAACTGCTGCAAAAAGAGAATGGACTCTTTCATTTGGCGGGTTTCGCGGTAGCTCTCCATGATCTCCGCAAGCTTCTTTTTGCCTATCCCCGTGACGTTTCTAAGCCACTCGGGATGGTTTTCCAAAACGTCGAGCGTGTCCTCGCCGAATACCTTGACTATCTCGGTCGCAAGCTTCTCGCCTATTCCCCTAAACAGTCCGCTCGACAAATATCTTATAATATCGTAGGTTGCGTCGGGACGGGCGAATTTCACGTTGTCAACAACGAACTGCTCGCCGAATTTACTGTTTTTCCTGAACTCGCCTGTTATCTCCAAATACTCGCCCTCGCCGACGAGCGGAAAAACACCGACGGCGGTAAAATAGTCGTCGTCGGTAGCAAAATTAAGGACGGTGTAGCCGTTCTCTTCGTTTGCGAAAATAATCTCGGATACCCGTCCCTTATACGTTGTCATATATTAAAGATACTTCTTTAAATCTTCCGCCTTATCCAAACGCTCCCAAGCATAGTCGGGGTTGCCGAAATGCCCGTAACTCGCCGTCGTGAAATACTGCGGTCTGTTAAGACGCAAATTCCTTATAATAGCAAGCGGGCGGAAGTCAAACTCCTTTTTCACTATTTCAACAAGCTTTTCGTCGCTCTTTACACCTGTGCCGTAAGTGTTTATGTCGATAGATACGGGCTGCGCCTTGCCGATAGCGTAAGCCACCTGAATTTCGCAAGTCTTACAAAGCCCGCTGGCGACCAAGTTCTTTGCAACGTATCTCGTATAGTACGTTGCGCTCCTGTCGACTTTGGTCGGGTCCTTGCCCGAAAAACAACCGCCGCCGTGCGGAATAAAGCCGCCGTAGGTATCCACTATTATCTTGCGTCCCGTGAGCCCGCTGTCGCCTTTGGGCCCGCCCACGACGAAGCGTCCCGTGGGATTGACGTAAAATTTCGTATTTTCGTCCATTAGGGATTCCGGAATGGTTGTTTTGATAACCTTATCCAACATATCTTGACGAAGCATTCCCATGTCTACGTCGTCGTGCTGAGTGGAAAGCACCACCGCGTCGACTCTTGCGGGCACACCGTCCGAATATTCTACGGTTACCTGCGCCTTGCCGTCGGGGCGCAAATATTTTATCTCTCCGCTCTTCCTGAGCTGAGCAAGCTTTCGGCAAATCTTATGGCTTAAAACGATAGCGAGCGGCATGTACTCTTCCGTTTCGCGGCAGGCAAAACCGAACATAAGTCCTTGATCTCCCGCGCCTAATCTATCAAACTCGTCGCCGCCTTCTTTGCGCTCCAAGCTTTCGTTTACGCCCATAGCTATGTCGGGCGACTGCGTATTAAGGCGCAAATCGATTTTTAACGTATCGGCGTTAAATCCGTATTCGTCCTTATTATAACCTATTTTTTTGATAGTGTCTCTCGCAACCGCTTCCACGTCTACGTTTGCGGTCGTGGTGACCTCGCCCATAATAAGCAGAAAATTTTCCGTGCAGCAACATTCGCACGCCACGCGCGCTTCGGTATCTTTTGCCAAAATGGCGTCTAAAATTGCGTCGCTTACTTGGTCGCAAACCTTATCGGGATGCCCTTCCGTTACACTCTCCGAAGTAAATAAACGGTTCATGTTTTCCTCCTGTTTCTCTCTCGTTTTTATTGCTTGCGGTTATTTATCGGCAATACCCTCATTTTCGCAAAAACGGGGCTGTTACACAAGCGTAACAGCCCCACAAAAACCATTGCCGCTTTTTTAAATTACTCTTCGTCCTCTCCGAGATAGTCTATCTCTTCGTCGAACTTGTTCTCTTCCACGATGGAAGACGCAGCCTGCTTGTTTATAAGAGTTACGTTGCGGTACTGCTTCATGCCCGTACCTGCGGGTATAAGCTTACCGATAATTACGTTCTCTTTCAGTCCGACCAGCCTGTCGACTTTGCTCTTTATCGCCGCGTCGGTCAAGACTCTTGCGGTCTCTTGGAACGACGCCGCGGACAAGAAGCTTTCGGTCGCCAACGCCGCTTTGGATATACCCAAAAGAACACGGATAGCCGTCGCGGGCATACCGCCGTTTTCGAGCGCCTTTTCGTTGGCTTCTTCGAGTCTGGAAACGTCAACCAACTCGTTGAGCAGCAAATCGGTGTCGTTCGGATTGCTGATACGAACTTTTCTCAGCATCTGCCTTACGATAACCTCTATGTGCTTATCGTTGATGTGAACGCCGTTTACGCGGTACGCGGACTGAATTTCTCTTATCATCATCTCCTGTACGCCGTTTACGCCCTTCGTACGCAAGATGTCCTGCGGATTTACCGAGCCGACGTACAGCGGATCGCCCGCTTCTATCTTTTGTCCGTTGGTAACGAGCAACTTCGCGCCGAACGGAATTTTGTAATCGAACTGCGCGGTCTCGCCCTTTACGTTGACTACGCGGTTTACGCCCTCTTCTTTGACGGTCACTTCGCCCTCGACATCCGCAACCGCCGCTTCGCCCTTAGGTCTACGCGCTTCGACAAGTTCTACTACACGGGGAAGACCTTGCGTAATATCCGCGCTTGACGCAACGCCGCCCGTATGGAAGGTACGCATCGTAAGCTGGGTTCCGGGTTCGCCGATTGACTGCGCCGCGATAATGCCGACCGCTTCGCCGAGTTTAACGGTATTGCCGCTACTCATGTTCGCGCCGTAGCACTTGCTGCAAACGCCTACCTTGCACTTACAACTCAATACGCTTCTTATTCTGACTTCCTCTATGCCGCACTCTTGCACGCGTTTTGCCTGCTCTTCGGTAATCATAGAATCCGCTTCTACTATAACTTTGCCCGTAGTCGGGTCGACAATCGCATCGATAGTATATCTTCCGACGATTCTTTCGCCGATTTCTTCAACTATTCTGCCCGAACTGTCTTTGAGGTTTCTTACGATAATGCCTTTGCGGTCGCCGCAATCGTCTTCGTTGACGATAACGTCCTGACTAACGTCGACCAAACGTCTGGTAAGATAACCGGAGTCGGCCGTCTTCAACGCGGTATCCGCTCCGCCCTTTCTTGCGCCGTGGCTGGAAATAAAGTATT
>CAYVEU010000013.1:0-15586 GCA_964450015.1 uncultured Christensenella sp.
GTTATGCAGAAATGTGGAGGTTTCGCAAAATGAAAAGAACTCAAAGTTCGAAACGGAAAGTCGGATTGATACTGCTGCTTATAGTAGCCGTTTTGTCCGTCTTGACGCTGTCCGCTTGCAAGGATAAGATCGAGAACGTCACCGGACTTGCAATCAAAGACGGCACTGTACCCGAGATTGCGGTAATCGGCAGCTTTAACATTAGCGACGTTATCCTTATCGTCACGACGGGCGAAGGCGACAGCGCTCAAACGCAAGAGATTGCCGCTTCGTCGTCGATGCTTCTTACCGACGGCGCAGCCGCGTTAAGGACCGAAGGAAGACAGACGGTTACCCTCTTTTATCAGGGGCAAACGACTTACTTCGAAATATTGGTAGTCGCGGAGGGCACTCAAACTTATTCGGTTGAGTTTTTGCAAGCCGACGAAACGCTGATTGCAAAACGCTCGGCGGTAGTAGGCGAGAGTATCAGCAACCCGCCCGGCGCACCGTCCGTCAGCGGAAAGAGCTTCGTCGGTTGGAGAGTCGTCGGCGGAACCGCCGCTCTTTATCCGAACGCGGCGGATATTAAAGGGACCGAGGACAGGCAGGTTATTCAGGTCAAAGCCGAGTATTCCGAATATACGCAAGAATACAACGTAGTATTCATCGACTACAAAGGGCAAGTTATCGAGGAGAAGAAAGTTCGTCACGGCGAGCAAGTAAATCCCCCGTCGTATACCAAGCCCGCGGAACTCGCCAGCTTCGACTGGGGCGGCGTGAACTTCCCCGTCACCGTTATCGGCGACCAAACTTTCAGAATGTCTCCGAAATACGTCACCGTAAAAGTTACTTACGAGTACGCTTTCGAATCGAATAAGAGCGTGAGATATCCGTTGAATATGTCCGAAGATATTCAAATCAACACGAACGCAACGAAGACGCAAGACGTCGAACGTGAAATCGGCAGACGCGGACTTACTTTCAAAGAATGGCAAACCCCCACCACGAATATAAGCACGAATATCACTTTGGTAGCCATAGTAGAGAGCACTCCTTTCTCTATAATTTTGGATTATGAAGGAGCGCAAGCCAACGTAACGGCTACTTTGGAACCCGGTATGCAATACGATCTTCCCGCGACCGTTCCCACGAAAACGGGTATGGTCTTTACCGGCAAATGGGCGGGTAACGACGGAAAAGAGTATCAGAAGTCGTTTACGGTAAGTTCCAACCTCACGTTGAAACCCATTTACGTCAGTCAGGACACCCCCGTGCAGTACCGCATAACGTTTAGCGGACTGTATGACGAAAACAACAACGGAAACGAAGTTGAAGCGACCGTTACGGACAACGATAAAAAATACGGCGACAAGATAGACTTTAACGTTGTTTCGGGAGTGTTTGAAGCTTTAAAGGCGGAAAACGCGAGATACGAAGGCTATGAGATTTCGCAAATAGTCTTCAACCGTCGGGACGTCACCGCAGAAATTACCGTTTTAGACGAAATTAAGGGCGGCGGAAGCTATCACGTCTTTACCGTAACGGCAGTCAACCCCGAGAAGGAAGCCGCGAACGCATTTACTTATACACCCGACGGTATTACTATCACGGGAATAGCGGACGGCAACGATATGAAGATACTTTATATCCCGAAAAACGAGACCGTCAAGAAGATAGGGGACGAGGCGTTTGCCGGTAGAGATATCGTCAAAATAGTCTTCCCCGATACCATTACCGAAATAGGCAACGGGGCGTTCAGGGGCGCGGTTTTGCACAGCGATATAACGTTCCCCGCATTGGAGGCGTTCGGCGACGAAGTGTTTATGGGCGCGCAAGCGGAGACCGAAATTACGGTTTCGTTCGACGCCGGCAGCAAGTTTACCTCGTTCGGCGCGGACAACCTTACGGGCAGCAAGGGCATAGTCAAAGTAGTCTTGCCCGCATCCGTAACGGAAATAGCTTCCGCAGCGGAAAAACTTGACGCGGAAGACGAGAGCGAGTTGAGCGATTTGGCGGAAATCAATCTCGACAACGTGAAAAAGATAGGCGATTATGCGTTCAAGAACACGAAGCTTGCGGCCGTAGGTTCGCTCGATAACGTGACCGAATTGGGCGCAGAGGCGTTTAGCGGAGTTAAACTTACCGCTCTCGACTTGCCGAAATTGAATGCGATGGGCGAGAACGCCGTATCCGATATGGCGGAATTGAAGACGCTCTCGATAGCGACAGCTCCCGAGGCGGGAAGCGACGGATTCGAATTCAATTTGATGTGGCTTGCCGGCTGCTCCAAGTTGGAAACGATAACTTTCGGCGACGGAGTTTATTCGGTAATGTTATACACGCCGTTTATGCTGCAATTACCTGCGCAGGCGCTTGCGGACGGCGCGGTGTTGAACCTCCCGTCGGTACAAGTTATAAACATTTCCAAGTCTACCGTAAAAATAGCTTACGTTCAAGATATAGAAGACAGGAAAAACGAAGAGGCCGACGGCAGAGTCTTGGTGGTGTTCCCCAGCCTTTCGGCTGTCAACGTTGCGGAAGGAAACCCCGTGTTCGCTTCCGACGACGGCGTGCTGTACAACGTTACGACTTTGACGGAAGACAACGATTTATTGGATTATTTCGGAGAAATCGGCGCGGATTACGCGGTGAACGATAAAGTAGCGATATTTACGCTCTATCCCAGAGCCAAGAACGGCAACTACACGGTTTGCGACACGATAAACGGCGCGGACGTAATCAGCGTTCACGGTATGCTCGGCTATTCCGAGATACATACCTTGACTCTCAACGACAACTTCATCAAACTCTTTGCGCTGTTGGTCGAGGCGATGGGCGCGGACGACGAGAGCGTCGAGATAGGAATAACAGCGGACGATTATCCCATTGAAGACTTCGTCGGTATATACAATATAATATTCAACGGAGAGTTCTTCGGAGAGGGCGAGCAGTTCGTCAAGAATATGACGGTGTTCCGCAATACGTTCTTCCCCGCTCGTCAATATTATATAGATAACGCGCGCGTAGACGTAGCGGCGTTGGCGGAAGAAAACGGCTGGGAGAACGTTTTTGCCACCGGCGAGAGTACGATTTCGACTTACGATGAAACGTACAAGCTTGCTTATACCGTGGAAGGAAACGAGGCGACCGTAATTTTGGCGGATAAGAGCGCGAGCACGATAGTTATCCCCGAAACGTTGGGCGAAAAGACCGTAGTCGGCATAGCTTCCGACGCGTTCTACGACTACAAGGCGTTAAGGAGTATTCGGATAGAAGCAAAGTTGAAATCCTTCGACGGACTGTGCTTCGAGGGTTGTTCCAACTTGGAAGAAATCGTAGTAAATGAATTCGCATCTGACGCCAAGATTGTCAACTTCGACAACGAAGTGTTCTACAAATGCACGCCTTACGGACGGGCGAACGATTTGATAATCTTAGGCGGCAGACTCATTGCGTACAACGACGTCAACGAGGACGACGTGATAACCGTGGACAAGCTCGACGGCATTACGGTTATTCCGCAAGCGTTTTTCCTAAATAAAACTACCATAAAGTCGGTTGCTTTGCCCGATTCCGTAAGGGAAATAGGCAAAAATGCGTTCGAGGGCTGCTCTTTGGAAGCTATCGACTTAAACAAGGTGGAAAAGATAGGCGACGGCGCATTTGCGAAGTGCCCCAATTTGCGTAGCGTGGAGCTTAAAAACGTTTCCGTGTTGGGAACGGGAGTGTTTGCCGATTGCATAAGCTTGGAGTCGGCGTCCATAGTCGGCGCTATCAACGTGTCCAACGGCGGCAAGTTGCCCGTGTCCACTTTCAGCGGTTGCGAAAGATTGACGACGGTAAATATACCCAATGTCAGAGGACTTGACGAAGATGCGAGCGGAAATTCCTATGCGTTTGCCGAATGCAGAGAGCTTAAAGATATAAGTTTTGTTTACGAATACGACAAAATCCCCGGTAACGCGTTCCGCGCTTGCGGCGTGGAGGTTTTGGACAGCGAGTTGTTTAAATCCGACTTTACCCGCATTGTTTTCGGATACGGCGCATTTATGAATTGTCCCAATTTGACTTCCGTGGTTTTGACCAGTAGCGTTAAAACGATTGACGACCGTGCGTTCTTCGGCTGCGACAATTTGAAGTCGATTCAGCTCAGAGGTCAGGGCGGTATCTTGACGACGGACGCGACGGTAGGCAGCAAGATATTCCCTGACGGCGACGGATATAAAATTTACGTTACCGCGAACGATTATTCCAACTTGAACGCTTACGCGGCTCTTATAGAGAAGACGTATCCCACCGTTCGTTACCGCATGTATCCCGGCTTCGAAGCAGGGGAGAACAACCTGAATATGCAGGCAAGCAACGATTCGATTTATTTGAGCAGCGCGCCCGCCGCACCCAATTTCGCCGGATACGTATTCGACGATTGGTACTACGGCGAGGAGGACGTTAAGGTGAAGGTGGAATTTCCCTTCCACGTTACCGGCAACGTCGTGCTTTATGCGAAGTATATCGACGAATTGAAGGGCACGCTCGAACCCGAAGACGTCAGGTTCGACGAAGAAAATCAAGAATTTTGGGTGATTTCCTACAAACACGTAGAGGATTCGACGGTATATATCCCATCGAATTTCAGCCACGAAGTTTACGGCGTGCATCCCGTAAAAGTGGTTTACAGCGGGGCGTTCAACGCTTGCGCGGCGCTAAAACAGCTCACTTTACCCGAGGGTATAGTCGAGTTGCGCTGCGGCGAATACGTCGAAGGTGAAGACCCCGACAATTTGAGCGACAGAGTTACGTTCAACGAAGCGCTTACTTCCATAAAAATTCCCGCGTCGTTGGAGGTAATCAACGGATACGTGTTTACCAACCTCGCCAACCTTGCCGAGATAGAGTTTGCGCCAAACAGCGCGTTCAGGCTCGTAAAGAACGTTATCGACGCGGATACGAACACTTCGAACCCGAAGGGTGCGTTCGTCGGAAGCAAGTGGTATGACGAATTGAAGCGTTTGGCAGAGACCGGCACGGGCGTAAACAACGGTTTAATCATAGTCGGCGGCGTGGCTATCGAATATATCGAAAGTCAAGACCAGCCGAGAAGAACGATTGAAGTTCCCGCAGGCGTAACGCGTCTTGCGAGCAGTCTGTTCGAAGGCAATACGAATTTGCAGGAAATCCGGTTCAATAAGGGCTTGACTTCTATCGGCGACAGCTGTTTCTCGGGAGCCGAGAACCTGTTCTCGGTCATGTACGACGGCAATCAGTTCGACAGTTCGATAATAGAAGTCGGCGTAAACGCGTTCGAGGGCACCAACTGGTACAGAAATCAGGACGATTTGGTTATCGTCGGTACCATCATCGTGCAAAACCGCGACCAAAACGGCAAGAGAGTCATAGAAATTCCCGACTACGTTACCGAAATCGCGGCGGAAGCTTTCAAATCCACGTCGGTGAGAGAGTTGGTCTTCGGCAGCGGTTCAAAACTTGTTAAAATAGGCGATTATGCCTTCGAAAATACCGAACTCAAAACGGTAACGCTTCCCGCGTCCGTCAAAGAGCTCGGCAGGGGCATATTCAAAGATTGCAACGCGTTGACGTTTGCGGATCTCAGCAAGGTGAACGTCGAAGTTTTACCTGCGGAAACGTTCTATAACAGCGCGGCGGACGCAGGTAGCGCGGAAGATATGGAGCAAAATCCGTTCTCTTATTCGGGATTGGAAGAGATAAGACTCCACGACAACGTCAAATATTTCGGGCTCGGTTCGCTCAAAGGCTGCCGTAGATTGTCTGTTATCGTGGCAAACGGTTTGCTTGCCGGTATCGACGAAAAAGGCAACACGAGCGCGGACTGGTTCTGGGACGATCAAGCGGGCTTGACCTTAGGCGGAGTCAAGGAAGGCGACAAGCGCGTAGGTATCAGGGACACGCTTTTGTATACCGAATTCGGCAAGAATGCTTCCGAAGAACCGCAATATCTCATTTTAGGTAAAGTGCTTTTGAAGTTTGTTGCGGGTGCGGCTCAGCTGGAAAACGCCGATTGGCAAAACGTAGCGAGCATACCCGAAAACGTAGAAGCAATAGCTTATGAAGCGTTCAAAGGCTCGGGTGCGGTACAGGTAATTATCCCCAGCAGCGTAAAAGATATTTGCGCGGGCGCATTTATCGATTGCAAGACTCTAATAGAAGTCAATATCGACGGCACGGGACTTACGAGAATAGGGCCGAAAGCGTTTAGCGGGTGCAACAACCTCGTAAACCTCAACATGCCCTCGTCGCTTGAAACAATAGGCGACTATGCGTTCGAAAACTGCATCAATTTGGCGGAAGCGGTTATTCCCGACAAAGTCGAGAGCATCGGAAAATATGCGTTCAACAACAGCGGCTTAGTTACCGTTCGTCTCGGAAGCAATCTCGGAATGATCGGCGAATCGGCGTTTGCGAATTGCTTGAAACTCTACAAAGCCGAGTGGGATATCAAGCAAACCGAGTTTGACGCACTGAACGCAAAACTCTTGGAAAGAGTCGGAAGTTACGATCAATTGACCGATTACGTTGCGGGACTGTTCGGCGGTCGCGTAGACGGTGAAGAAAGGACGGTTAGATTGAGATTTTACGTAATCAGCGATCTGCATAATTATATTACGAACCAAAATACGGACGGCGACGTCGCGGTACAGTGCGCCAACGCTTGGGGACACGTGGATTCCGCTATATTCAAACTCGAAGTTCAAGGCAACTATCCCACGGTATCCTTTGCGAAAGCCGGCACGGACTACGAGTATCTGTCCCGTCAAACCGAGCTTATAGAGAGCCTAACCGATCCCGTAAGAACGGGTTATACCTTTATGGGTTGGTACTTGGATTCCGGGTACGGCGACGCGCTCAAATTGCCGTATCAAGTAGACAGTGATATAACGCTCTATCCGCGTTGGTACAAGAACGACTTGGAGGAGCAAGACCAAGACGCAATCAACGTATTCCTCTATAACGTAGACGGCAAGTCGATGGTGATAACCGGAGTTAATCCCGACGCGGTTGCCGAAACCTTATATATACCCACGTCCGTAAACGAGATGAAAATAACCGGAATAGATATAAGGGGCGAAGTCTTCGGCGTCAAGAAATTGATATTCACCGACGCGTCGCTTTACAGCGGCATTGCCGACAACTTCCTGCGTTGCTTCCCCGACCTCGAAGAAGTTGAGTTTATCAACGAGAACAACCGGTCGGTACACATGAAATTCGAGGACGGCGTTATTTATTCGAGTGACGGCGCGACGCTTATCGCGTACTTAAAGCGCTATGAAAAGAGCGAATCTGGCGAATTTGTGTTAGACGACGACGGCAACAAAATTCTCCTGAGGCATTTCGACGTACCGGACACCGTAGAGGATATACTTCCGTATGCGTTTGCAAACAGCGGACTTACTTCCGTCTATATCGGCTCGGGAGTTAAGAGAATAGGCGTTGACGCGTTCAACACCGCGGAAGATCTCGAAGCGTATAACGATATGGTAAAGAAAGGCAACGCCGACGACGCGATTATAATCAAGGAAATCAAGTTTGCCGAAGATATTTACATGACGGAAGTCGACAAGACGGCGTTTGAAAACACCGCTTGGTATGCTAAAACGACCCGTGAAAACTGGCATCCGATAACCGACGAACGCAGCAGGCTCGTAGGACTTATGCGGAGCGCGGGTAACGTCTTGATTGCGTACCGCAGCAGCGCGCAAACGACTACGTTGACCATACCCGACCAAATAGGCGGCTTTGACATTACCGTTATCGCGAGCAATATCCTTGTCGACAGCGACAAGTGTTCGTTCAGCGTAGTAACGCTTCCGAAAATGCTGAAAAAGATAAATTCCGAAGCGTTGAACGGTATAGACATAACCGAAAACGTCCTTTACGAAGGCAGCGATTTGAGCGATATAGCAAACGACGTGTTCGGCGCGACCAACTGGTATTTGGAGTCCAGCGACATGTTGACTCTCGGAAGCGTAATTTTGCGCTACGACGGCACTGCGGTAGACATCGACTTGTCGGGTGACAATTACAAGCATATTACGTCGATAGCAAACAAGGCGTTCTACGGCACTCGCGCGCGTTCTATCAAATTGCCGACGACGTTGCAATACATCGGCGACGAGGCGTTCTACAACAGCACGACGTTGGAAACGATAGAGATACCCACTAACGTAACGGCGATAGGCGACAGGGCGTTCGGTTCGTGCTCCGCGCTTGCGAGCGTAACGTTCAGGTCGGCGCTCAACGGCAAGCTTACGAGCATCGGAAACGAGGCGTTTGCAAACGACAGAGCATTGAAATATATCGAAGTTCCGCACACGGTGGAAACGATAGGCGACGGAGCGTTCCTCAACTGCGAGCTTCTGAGCAGCGTGACGTTCGACTATTCGGTTCAGGGCGAAATCATGGCGACCAGCCGTTTGGAAGAACTCGGCGTGAGCGCGTTTTACGGCTGCCGTTCGCTCGTAGAAGTTAAGATTCCCAACGGACTTACCGAAATTAAAGAAACCACTTTTGCGGAATGCAGAACGTTGGAAAACGTCGTATTCGACATAGAAAAGAGCAACGTAAAAGTTATCGCAAAAGAGGCGTTTGCCGGTTGCCGTCAATTGGGTGGAAAGCTTGCGGACTTGACGAAACCCGACTTGGTGACCGTAGTTACCCCCGGTAAACTGGAAGTGGTAGAGAGCGGAGCGTTTAAAAACTGCGAGAGAATGCTCGGTATCCGCTTCAACAGCAGGGTAAAGGAAATTCAAGGCGGAGCGTTCGAAGGGTGTCTCAGCTTGACGAGAATAGACATCGACCGCAGCACGCCGGTTGCTATCGACGAAGAAAACACCTTTACGAGAGCGAGCGGCGACAGCGGCGAACAACCTTACTACAACTTGCGTATATACGTCAAGGGAAGCTCGTCTACGGCGGAAGGGCAAACGGTTATAGGCGCGTTCAGAAAAGCGTGGGGCGAGGCAAACGCTAAGTATCTCTACGAGCGCAACGACTTGCCGCAAATCGTTTACAGCCGCACCAATCAGGGCGTTGACGAGAGTTCGGACGCGTACGGCATGGCAATCCACACCGACGTAGTGGTAGAACCCACCTATACGTTCGGAACGGTAGACGAACCCGACACGGTTAGGAACTGGACGTACTTGAAGTTCGAAACCAAACAGGTGAACGAAGACGGGGCGTATTTCTACGGAGAACCCGCCGGAGAGGTTCCGTCGCATTACGGCGCAAGACTGGGCGAGGCTGTGAGGACGTATTCGAGGGCACTGGTACAGGAAGGACAGTTGATTCTCATAGTAGACTGGGACAAAGTCATCCTCAAAAAAGCTTAAAACGGTGTATAGCCGCAGGCTTTGCGTGCCCGAAACAGACAAAAATCAATATAATAATGAAATATATCCGTCAGAAATGGCGGATATGTTTATTTAAGTTTCGGGCACTTTCTCGAAAGTTGCGCCTAGCGTACTCAGTACGCCGACGGCTTACTTTCGGAAAAATCCTACGACTCTCCACCGTTTTGCTGGCTGCGTATAGGTGCGAACTTTATGCACTCGAAACAAAATCAATCAAAAGATTAAAAAACTTTATCCGTCAGAAATGGCGGATTTCTTAATATATTTTTAATTACTTTACCAAAGACTGCATTTGAAAAGGGGTATCCCCGCCGTGCTTGTCGCGGTGGAGAAGAGGAGCGACAGCGGAGTACCCGACGACTTTATTTTAATAAAGTTGTAGACGGAGCTTGTTGCGACGAAGTACGCCGACAGCTGACTTTCGGGAAAAATTCTATTTTCTTCCTTATGAGTCCGACTAATGCGGAAATAGATTTTGTTAGCACAAAAGCGTTAGCAACTGCGTGCAAAATCCCGCATTACAATTGGTCGGAATGAAAGTTTAGTAAAATTAATAAAAATGTTTGACATCATTGTGTGTTGTATATATAATATCAATTGTTGTCGGTTTAGTAAAACTAATCATTTTTATTGATTAAAATAAACCGAGGGGTGCGGAGAAAAATATGGATATAGGTGCTAAGATAAAGGCGATAAGGTTAAGACGGGGACTTACGCAAGAGGAACTGGCGTCGAGGTGCGAGCTTACCAAGGGGTACATAAGTCAGCTTGAAAACGATTTGGCAAGTCCGTCGATTGCTACTCTTATGGATATTCTCAACGTGCTCGGCGTGAGCTTACAGGACTTTTTTACCGAGAGAAAGGAAGAGAAGATCGTGTTTTCCAAAAACGATTTTTTCGAGTCGGTAAACGGCGACGGCGAGAATACTTGGCTTATTCCCAATTCGCAAAAGAACGAAATGGAGCCCATTATTTTGACTTTGCCCGAGGGCGGAGTCAGCGATACGCGCATGCCGTTCGAAGGCGAGGAGTTCGGGTACGTGCTGGAAGGCAAAATAGAGATAGACTGCGAACAGGGAAAATACGTTTATAAGGCGAAAAAGGGCGAGGCGTTTTACATAGACGGCAAATACGAACACGTTATAAAAAATTCGGGCAATACGAAAAGCAAAATAATTTGGGTTACGACCCCCAGTAATTTTTAACGAAAGGAATAGGTACGATGCAGGAAAAAACAACGGAACTCAAAACAGGTACAGTTCAAGAAAAAATCATTGAAGTCAAAAAGGTCAGCAAGATTTTTGACGGCAAACCCGCGGTTAAAGAGGTTTCTTTATCCATAAAGCGAGGGGAGTTCGTTACGTTTTTGGGACCGAGCGGTTGCGGAAAAACGACGCTGCTCAGAATGATAGCGGGTTTTGAAAAGCCGACCGAAGGCGCTATTTATTTCAACGGCGAAGACATTACGAATATTCCGCCGCATAAGCGCCCGATAAACACGGTATTCCAAAAATACGCGCTTTTTCCGCATCTCAACGTTTTTAACAACATAGCTTTCGGCTTGAAGCTGAAAGAAGTGCCCACCGGCGAGTTTTTTACCAACAAAAAGACCGGTGAGAAGTATGAAAAGATGCGTAAGCTTACAAAGGACGAAATCAACGAAAAGGTAAATTACGTTCTTAAACTCGTCGATTTGGAAGATTACGGTCACCGCAACGTAAACAGCCTGTCGGGCGGACAGCAGCAAAGAGTCGCCATTGCACGCGCAATCGTAAACGAGCCGAGCGTTCTTTTGCTCGACGAGCCTTTGGGCGCGCTCGACCTCAAAATGCGCAAAGACATGCAAATAGAGCTTATGAATATGCATAAAAAGCTCGGGATCACGTTTGTGTACGTCACGCACGACCAAGAAGAAGCGTTGACGATGAGCGACACCATTGTCGTTATGCGTAGCGGAGTAATTCAACAAATAGGCACGCCGCAAAAGGTTTACGACGAGCCCGCCAACGCGTTCGTTGCCGACTTTATCGGCGAAAGCAATATTTTCAGCGGCGTCATGATAGAAGACAGAAAAGTTATGTTTTGCGAACACGTTTTCGAGTGTGTTGACGAGGGATTTAAGAAGAACGAGCCTATCGACGTTATTATCCGTCCCGAAGATATTTATATTTTGAAGGGCGACGAGAAAATAGTCGACAAAGGCATGGTCAAAGCAAAAGTTATAAGTTGCGTATTCAAAGGCGACCACTATCAAACTATCGCCATTATAGAGGGCGAAGAACAAAACGAAATTCTCATCCACGACAATATAGAGTGCGACGCAGGCGAAATTATAGGTTTGCATATCAAGCCGTTCGATTTACACATCATGCACAAGGCGCGCATTATCAACGAGCTGGAAACGGAGATGTGGGACGCGAATATCGTCGAAATTTGCGGCGGGAAGTTCGAATGTAACTGTGACAAGCCGTCGGGGACAAAGGTCAAGGTCCAAGTGGATTTCGACGACGTAGAAGTGTGCGACGACGAAGCGGACGGAGTTATAGGCGGCGTAGTTATCTCGTCTATATACAAAGGCAGTTATTATCAATGCGTTATAAGAACCGACGATTACTACGACTTTTTCGTGGACACGGAAGACGATTGGCTGAAAGGCGACCGCGTCGGGCTGAACATTGCCAAAGACAAAATACAAATTTGCGAGATTGCCGATGAAAATTAAGACGTTTTTTGACAAAATGAAAAAGTCCGTCAAGAATTTCCGCTTGACGCGAAGGGTATTTTCCTATCCTTATATACTGTTTTTGTTGTTGTTCGTAGTGATACCTCTCGTGCTCGTTTTGGTCTACGCATTTTTGGACGCCAACAACGATTTTACTTTCCAAAACTTCGTATCGCTGTTTACCGATGGGGCAAGCCTGAAAGTTTTGTTCACATCGATACTGGTCGGTATCGTTACGACCGCGCTGTGCCTCGTGTTGGGGTATCCCGTGGCGTATATTTTAGCTAAGCACAAAGCAGGCAAGGTGCTCGTACTTTTGTTTGTTTTGCCGCTATGGGTCAACTTTTTGATAAGAACTCTTGCGACGAAAGCGATTTTCGTCGCGTTGGACGTTCAACTCGGGATGGGCACGGTGCTTTTCGGCATGGTCTACAACTATTTGCCGTTTATGATACTGCCTTTGCACACGACGTTGAGCAATATCGACAAGTCTTATTCGGAAGCGAGCGCGGATTTGGGCGCGGATAAGGTGACTACGTTCGTAAAGACGATTTTGCCGCTGTCCGTACCGGGAATAATAAGCGGTATGACAATGGTTTTTATCCCGACGATTTCCACGTTTGCGATAAGCCAGTTTCTCAGCGACTACACGATATTCTTGTTCGGCGACTCTATTCAGACAAAATTCACCAACAATATGTACGGCGTGGGGAGCGTAATGAGTCTTATAATGATTGCGCTCGTGTTGCTTAGCAATTTCGTCCTTAACAAATTCAACAAGGGCGAGGTGCAGGGGAGGAACTTATGGTAAAAAAGATACTGGAAAAATGTTATCTCGCCGTAATATTGTGCCTTTTGTACGCGCCGATCATTCTCATCATCGTATTCTCGTTCAGCAATTCGTCGACGTTCACCTTCAAAAACGGTTTCAGCTTCGAGGCGTATACTTCGATATTTACCTCGGATAAAACGCCCGAATTGTTGGAAGCCGTCAAAAATACTTTTCTTATTGCGATAATCGCGTCGGTAGTCGCCACGATTTTGGGCAGCGTCGCCGCCGTCGGCATTTTCAGCTTGGGAAAACGTGCGCGCAGGATTGTCGAGAACGTCAACCAACTGCCGATAATCAATTCGGAAATAGTTATGGCGGTGTCGCTTATGCTGTTTTTCGTGACGTTCAGCTTCCCCGCGGGATACATAAGGATAATAATAGGTCACATTACTTTTTGTACGCCGTACGTCGTTTTGAGCGTAATGCCGAGACTTACTCAAATGGACCCGAATATATACGAAGCGGCGCTTGACTTGGGGGCGAACCCGTTTAAGGCGCTCGTTAAAGTAATGCTTCCCAATCTCGTTCCGGGGATAATCAGCGGTTTTGTTTTGAGCTTCACGCTATCTATGGACGACTTTATCATAACGCAAATAAACAAAGGCGCGGCGACAGGTATAAATACGCTTTCGACGTATATTTACGAGGACGCGAGACTTAAAGGGCTTTCGCCGTTTTGGTTTGCCGTGTTCAGCATAATATTTATAATCGTTCTAGCTATCGTGCTTCTGCTTAATTTAAAGCGCAATCTTGACGCCAGACAGGCAAAGGGGGCGGGGAATGAAAGCAAATAACAAGAGTAAAATTATTTCTATCGTTTTGTTGGTCGCTATTCTCGTCGCAACGGTTTTGGTGTTCCTTATTCCGCCGCTTATTACCGAAAAATACGACGACACGCTTATTATATACAACTGGGCAGACTATATGGATTTGTCGGTTTTGGATGATTTTGCCGAATACTACGAGGAAAAAACGCATAGGACGATTAAGCTTGTGTATACCAATTTCGACACGAACGAAACTATGCTTACCGAGATAATAAAGGGCGACAGCAACATTGACATCATTTGCCCGTCGGAATATGCTATAGAAAAGCTTTTGAGAAGCAGCGTTTTGGAGAAACTGGATTTTTCCGAGGTGGAACAGTATGACCATCTGTATATAAACGACAACGTAAATCAGGATATTTTGGATAAAATCAATTCCGTTTTCGTCGATATTCCGACCAACGACGGACCGGCGAACATGGCGGATTATTTCCTGCCGTATATGTGGGGAACGCTCGGAATACTCTACAATACTAATTACATTACCGAGGAGCAGGTTGCCGAAGCCGGCTGGGGGCTTTTGTGGAACAGTACGAATATTCCCGCAATAGAAGGGAAAATTCTCGTCAAGGACTCGATAAGAGACACTTATGCGGCGGCGGTACTGTATTTGCAAAGCATAAACGCTTTGCCTGACGGGTATGAAGATTTTACGCCCGAACAGCTTATAAACTGTACGGATAAGGTGCTTGCGGACGCGGCTGAGGAGATTTTAAAGTCGGAAAAACCGCATCTTAAAGGGTATGAAGTTGACTTTGGCAAGGACGATATGGTGACGGGAATCGCTCTGGTAGACCTAGCTTGGAGCGGGGACGCAATGTACGCTATCGAGGAAGCGACTGACGACGACGGAAATTCGTATCTCGATTATTACATTCCCGAATCCGGGTCTAATATTTGGTTCGACGGATGGGTTATGCCCAAAACAGCAAAAAATAAATTTGCGGCAAAGATGTTTATTAACTTCCTTTGCCGTCCCGATATAGCTATGCGCAACACTATGGAAATAGGATATTCGGCTGCGATTGATAACGACGCGTATTTCGTGGACGACGAGGACGACCCGAATTACGAATATGCGCAAGAGGCTTTGTCCATAATTTTGGAGACTTACGAAATAGACGCGGACGACGAAGAAGCCGTAGCGGAATTCTACGAGGAATTTTTCGGCGACGGGAGACGTTATCCGGATATAGCGGGAAGCGAGCATCTCGGTATGATGAAGGACTTCGGTTCGAGCAACGAAAGAATAGTGGAGATGTGGGAGCGCGTAAAAGCTTACGGCGAAACGGGCAATTGGGCGATTTTGGGCGTAATAATCGGCATAATCGCGTTGGCAACGGCAATAGTCGTGGGGCTTATCGTTTGGAAATTCAAAAAACCGCCGAAAGCGAGGAAGGTTGTAGTAGGCAGTAATTAAAACTTACTCATAAAAATAAGAAAAGCACGGAAACAGAAGGTTTCGGTGCTTTTTTGTTGTAAGGGAAGTCAGCACATTATATTTTCTTTTTCGAGCTTGTACGGGAAATCAATTTTATCCGAACAAAGCGATAGCAACTTCGGTAAAATTCCGTGCAACGAATGGTTCGGCGAAGCAATAAGGCGGGCGGAAACTCTACTTATCAAAAAGCGGAAATGACATTTTTCGCTTTTTGCCATTGCGGGGTCAGGGTGCGGGAGCCCCTGAAAGTTAAGCTAAGCAAAGGAAATATTTTATTCTTTAATCAAGAAATACGGACTGTATTTCTTCCTTGTGAGTCGAACTTGCACGGGAAATCGATTTTATCCGAACAAAGCGATAGCAACTTCGGTAAAATTCCGTGCAACGAATGGT
>CAYVEU010000013.1:15686-20180 GCA_964450015.1 uncultured Christensenella sp.
TCGGCGAAGCAATATTGACACATACTAAATAATGTATTACAATATCAATATAAATTATTTTGGAGCGAAAATGAAAAAGTTAAAAAAATTAAGCATATTTTTAACGGTTGCTTTGACGTGCGCGTTGCTCGTTTTCACGTTTACGGCGTGTAAAAGACCGAGCGATAACGACGGCAACGGAGGCGACAACGATAACGATAGCAATTACGTCGCGCCGGTTGACGTAACGCTTACGGCGGAGAAAGCCGAAAGCGTGATAGGCGCATTGAAAATCGATAAAAATTCGGGCGTGCGCATGACCTACGGCGACTACGTCGTAGAAGCTAACTATAAAGTCAACGGCTCCGATTATTACTTCCACGAGCAGTACGCGAGGGGTGACGGAGGTACCAACGACTTGTATATATGCAAAGACAACAGCGGCACCACTTACGTTATGTCGGACAACAGCGACAGAGGGAGTTATAAATCGCGGTATCTTGCCGACTGGGAAGTCGCAAAGGAAAAAGCGCGTTTCGACGGAATATTCGACTATTTTAGCGTAAGTTATATAAAAAGCAGTATACTGGACTCGCACAGTCGTGCGGTTAAGTTCATGGGTGACGCCGCGGGAAACGTAGAATATTCGGGCGTAAAATCGGCAAGCGGCGAGTACGAACTGAAAATGCAAGCAGTCGTTTTAAACGACGACGAACCGAGCAGGGCAACAATTACGTTTAAAGCGACTTCGGACAGGGAACTAACGCAAATGTACGACGAAGCCGAGGTTTTAAAGGAGTATATGCCCGACAATTTCGACTACGGCACCGTATACGGCGACGCCGTTACTTTCGAATACGGGGATTTTCACACGTCCGCTACGGGGAGTTATAAGCAAATAGAAAGCGTGTATTTGGATTTTGCAAACGGCGCGGTAATGCCTAACGACTTCGTACCGAATATAGCGAGGAAGCAAATGATTGCTTTCCAAACCGCCAAAATTCCCGCGCCTGTAAATTCCGCGCATTTCATGGGCTGGTACTATGACGAAGAATTGCAATTCCCCGTGCCGAAAGACCCCGAGGACGCTACGGGAAAGACTTATATTCTTACTATGGTAGAGGGGTACGACACTCAGACGGTTTACCCGAGATGGGCGAAAAAGGATTCCGGAAGTCCGCGTTTCGGTGACCTTCCTGCCGACGCAACATTCTCAAAAGAGGATTTGGCGAGAATGAAATATACGTTTATTTTGTCGGATTACAGATATATAGAGCCCGTGCGTAACGGCTACACGTTTGTCGGCTGGTACAAGGATAAGGCTTTAACTCAACCCTTGTCTTACGACGATAACGTCATAGTTTACGACGAAACGATTTATCCTAAGTTCGTAAAGAACGTAAAAATTTCCTTTGTTGCGGACACGACGTACACCATTTTGCCGAGGGAGGTACAGGGCGGCGCGTATGCCGATTTGCCCAACGCCGTTAAGAAAGACAGCGTGTTCGAGGGTTGGTTCACCGACGAACAGCGCACGGTAACGGCTGATGCATATTATCCTACGACGGATACGACGTATTATGCGAAATTTTCCGATGGTATAACAATCAATTTGAATACCGGCTCCGACAGCATGCCCAAGTATATAACGGTAGCAAAGGGCGGCGACCTATCCGACCTTATGGCGGAGCTTAGCTATTACGAGAACGAAATAAGATACGACGATTCGGGCGATTATTTCGAAAACTGGGCTGTCGATAACGTGGGTACGCCGATAACCGAGTACCCGACGGCGGAAATAACATTGTACGCCTATTATCTCAAACCGATACTGCTAAGCTACCGCTTTAACGATAAGGTGGAAGCGGAATCCAACTGCGTGCAGGATCTGAGGCGTTGGTATCCCGACTTTTCCGACTATTTGTATAATTTAATGATGGGCAACGACTTAAACGTGCCCGATGGCAAGGAGTTTGACGGCTGGTACAGGGATGCGGATTGCACGGTAAAAATTGCCGCCGACGCGCCGTGGCCTACGGAAAACAGCACAGTATACGGTCGTTATATAGATTACAAGCGGTTCAACTTCGAATTCGGCGACGGCGAATACACCGAAAGCGCGGAAAATCTGGAATATTATTCTCGCTTTAAGTATCAAATTGACGCGCGGTCGGTCGTGAGCTTTTGCGGACTTATGCCGGCTGCGGACGATTCGCTCGGCAATGCCGGCAGTAATTTGAAATGTCCCGAGGGCACCTATCTCGAAGGTTGGTACACGGATTCTGCGCTTACCGAACGCTTCACCGAATACGACGTATTGCCCGAAAAAACGATGACCCTTTACGCAAAATATGCAGCCGTATCCTACGTCACTTTCGTGTTGCCTACGAAATTTGAGAATTATCAACCGGACAGCTCGGCTATCGAATTGATGAGGTCGATAAGCGTTTTGGATTATATTAAGCTTAAAGTTCTATACGAAAATAACGGAGATAGGGAATTCAACTTTAAAGACAACTATATCAACGCATATCCTTATTTAGGTATTTATAACCCGAACGCGTTTATACAACCGCAAGGCGATAATTATTTCGAATATTACTATTTCGAGGGATATTATTCGGATGACGATTGCTCGACACCTTACGAGTTCGGCGCAGAGTTCGAACCTGCGACCGTTTACGTCAACTGGGCGAGGAGATAATAAGAGAATGAAGCATTGCCTAAGGGCAATATGAAGCGGCTAACGCCATGAAGCATTGCCTTGCGGCAATATGAAGCGGCTAACGCCATGAAGTATTGCCTGCGGCAACATGAAGTGCGTCTATGACGCATTGAGGATAAAAAGAAAGGATAGATTGTGGGGTGCACTTCATTTTACGGTCTATCCTTATTTTTTCTTTAATTATCCATAATTAGCGTAGCGTCTTCATTAGCGTAGCGTCTTCATTAGCGAAGCGACTTCATTCGCGCCAGCGACTTCATTTCGTTATGAAGTATTGCCTAACGGCAACATGAAGCGGCTAACGCCATGAAGCATTGCCTAACGGCAACATGAAGCGCGTCTACGACGCATCGAGGATAAAAAGAAAGGATAGACTTTTTTAAAAATCTATCCTTTTTGTACGTAATAGAATATTTCGTTGTTTATTTTTTTCCGAATAATTTAAACCGCGCCGTCAGGACGAGCATTATTACGTCAACGATTGCCGCGCACATGGGAAGCAACCAAGTCGGGTGCCACGGCGCGAAACCGGTTACGCCCAAGATGACGTAGAGTAGCGTTGAGGTTATCATTATGAACACGGCAAGTCCTGCCATAACGTGCTTGCTTTCGGTTATTATAGCGATTACCAAGTCTATTCCGCTGACGATTATCGGGATAAAGAGGAATAGTAACCAGCTTATATGCCACACTTTTACGGGGCTTAATACTGAATAGCAAAGGTAGGTTACTATCAAACTGAGTATTATCGCAAGGGCGGCGTTAAAGCGTAAACGAAGATAACGTTTTTCCTTTACCGCGACAACGCACGCATAGACGAATACGGCAACCAGTCCGACGAGTGCGCCGCAAACGGGGATAAGCCACGTTTTCGACCACGGTCCCGCAGTAAAGCTGACGATTAGAAAAATTGCAACGATTACGAGCATATAAAGTCCGCTCCAAAGAGCGCATTGGGCCGTCTTTTTTACCGCGCGTTTGACTTTTTCGGGGGTGATGGGTGCAGCTTTTTTAAAGTTTACGAAGTTTTCTTTAAAATCCCCCAGTTGGTCGATGCAGTGCTTGTAAATTTCGTCTTCGTCGTTGACGCCGCTTTTCTTCATCTCGTCGGCGCGGTCCATAAGGATACCGAGAAGCTCAGCTTTATAGTCTTCGCTCTCTTTTGTAGGAACGAGCTCGCGGAAAGCCAGTTCCAAAAATGCACGGAAACGTTGTAACATATTTTATCCTCCCAAAATAAGTCTGTTTAAAAGTTTGCTGATTATTATCCAGTCTTGTTTCTTTTTTTCGTAGTAATCGCGTCCCGCAGGAGTTATTTTGTAATAACGCCTACGCGCGCCGCCTACGCCGTCGCCCCAAAACGCCTCTATGAGCCCGTCCGCTTCCATACGACGAAAGGCGGTATAAATCGTGGCGTCCTTAATATCGAGCACGCCTTCGCCTTTCTCCAAGATATTTTTGCTTATCTCATAGCCGTAACTTGCGCCGTTTGCCAGCTGCGCTAAGATTATCGTTTCGGTATGACCGCGCAAGATGTCGCCGCCTGCGGGCATTTTGTCCTCCTACTACTTAATGTGATTATATATATAATATCATTTGCTAGTTGGAAATGCAATAGTTTTGTGTGAAATTATTTTAATTAGCAGAAAAGGGTGGGTGGGGTTGTTTTAGTTAAAAGTGAATAGTAAAGAGTGAAAAGTTACGGATAATAAAGGAGATAAAAGTGGGTTTCCTATTTAACTTTCAAAAAGTGAAAACCGCGCTTTTCGCTTTTTGCCCTTGCGGGGGTA
>CAYVEU010000014.1:0-18012 GCA_964450015.1 uncultured Christensenella sp.
TGCCATTTGTTTTGGCAAGCCACATTCGTTAAGTTTCAAGGTCGGGCCTACTACGATGACGGAGCGACCAGAGTAGTCGACACGCTTACCAAGTAGGTTTTGACGGAAACGACCCTGCTTACCTCTCAGCATATCGGAAAGCGACTTAAGGTTGCGGTTCGCCGCGCCGGTTACCGCCTTGCCGTGACGGCCGTTGTCGATAAGAGCGTCAACGGACTCCTGAAGCATACGCTTCTCGTTTCTTACGACTATGTCGGGTGCGCCCGACTCAATCATCTTCTTAAGACGGTTGTTACGGTTGATAACGCGACGGTAGAGGTCGTTAAGGTCGCTCGTTGCGAAACGTCCGCCGTCAAGCTGAACCATAGGACGAAGCTCGGGCGGGATAACGGGCAGAACGTCCATTATCATCCATTCGGGACGGTTGCCCGACTTTCTGAACGCCTCGACTATCTCCAGTCTCTTTGCGATCTTCGCCTTTTTCAAGCCCTGCGCCTTGCCGAGCTCGTCTTTAAGCTGCGCGCTCTCGGCTTCCAGGTCTATTTCCATTAATAAAATCTTAAGGCTTTCCGCGCCCATGCCTGCCACGAACGCGTCGGGTCCGAACTTTTCCAAAGCTTCTCTGTACTCGTCGTCCTTTATAACCTGCTTTTTGGTAAAACCGGTCTTGCCGGGATCGATTACGACGTACGCCGCAAAGTAGATAACCTGTTCTACCTGCTTGGGGCTCATATCCAAAATCGTGCTTATTCTGCTCGGGACACCGCGGAAATACCAGATATGGGAAACGGGAGCGGCAAGCTCGATATGCCCCATTCTCTCACGGCGAACCTTGCTTTTCGTTACTTCAACGCCGCATTTGTCGCAGATAATGCCCTTATAGCGAATTCTCTTATACTTTCCGCAGTGGCACTCGTAGTCCTTCGTCGGCCCGAATATTCTTTCGCAGAACAGTCCGTCTCTTTCGGGCTTTTGCGTTCTGTAATTGATGGTCTCTGGTTTGGTAACCTCACCGTGCGACCACTCTCTTATCTTTTCGGGTGAAGCTATGCTAATTTGTATCGAATCAAAGTTATTAATCTCTATCATACTGTCACCTCATTATATTTCGTCGTCGTCGAAGCTCTTATTGAGGATATCCTCGTTATCCTCGACTTCGACCGCACCCATTTCCGCGAGGATGTCCTCGGTACTCTCGTCTTCGTCGTCTTCGTCGTCGTAAATGCTCTTCTTATCGGTCCCGAGCCCTAACGCCGCGCCAAGCGCTGCCAGTCCGGACGCGCCCGCCAAAGCGTCATCGTCGTCTTCGTACAGCGTATCTTTGTCTTCTCCGAATAAATCCAAACCGAGTCCGTCCAAGTTGAGTTCTTCGTCCTCTTTGGGCGCCGGCTCGTAATCCCTCTCGTCTTCGTAATTCTCGGGCAATTGAATTTCTTCGTCGCCCTCGCTGAACAACCTGACGTCCAAACCGAGCGCTTGAATTTCTTTCTTCAAAACTTTGAACGCTTCGGGAATACCGGGTTCCATAGCCGCGCTGGACTTGATGATGTTGTCGAATATCTTTTGACGACCCATAATATCGTCCGACTTGACGGTAAGTATCTCTTGCAAGATGTGGCTCGCGCCATAAGCTTCCAACGCCCAAACTTCCATTTCTCCGAAACGCTGTCCGCCGAACTGCGCTTTACCGCCGAGAGGTTGCTGCGTAACCAAGCTGTACGGTCCGACGCTTCTTGCGTGAATCTTGTCGTCGACCAAGTGAACGAGCTTTAACATATACATATAGCCGACCGTTACTCTGTTTTCGAACGGCTCGCCCGTACGTCCGTCGTAAAGCTGAACCTTGCCGTCCAATGGCATGTTGTTTTTCTCGTACATTTCGCGGATGTCGTTTTCCGTCGCGCCGTCGAATACGGGGGTAGCGACTTTGATGTCGAGCATCTTTGCGACCAAGCCCAAGTGAACTTCCAAAACCTGTCCGATATTCATACGGCTCGGAACGCCCAACGGGTTGAGCACGATTTGAAGCGGCGTACCGTCCGCCATAAACGGCATATCCTCTTTGGGAAGCACGCGGGAGATAACGCCTTTGTTTCCGTGACGACCCGCCATCTTATCGCCTACGCTTATCTTACGCTTTTGCGCAATGTAAACGCGGACAAGCTTGTTTACGCCGGGGTCCAATTCGTCCTTGTTCTCTCTCGTAAATATCTTGACGTCTACTACCGTACCGCCTTCGCCGTGCGGTACTTTCAAGCTAACGTCTCTGACCTCTCTGCTCTTCTCGCCGAATATCGCGCGCAAAAGTCTTTCTTCGGGGGTAAGTTCCGTCTCGCCCTTCGGGGTAACCTTACCTACGAGGTAATCGCCCGCCCTTACTTCCGCGCCGACCATAACGATACCGTCTTCGTCGAGGTATTTAAGTAAATCGTCGCTGACGTTCGGTATGTCTCTCGTGATTTGCTCTTCGCCGAGCTTCGTGTCGCGAGCGTCCAATTCGTATTCTTCTATATGGATAGTGGTGAATACGTCGTGCTTAACGAGTTCTTCGCTGATAAGAATAGCGTCCTCGTAGTTGTAACCTTCCCACGTCATAAAACCGATAAGAATGTTACGTCCGAGCGCAAGTTCTCCGTTTTGGGTCGCGGGTCCGTCGGCAAGTACGTCACCCTCTTCCACTCTGTCGCCCTTATTTATAATAGGACGCTGGTTGATACAAGTACCTTGGTTGCTTCTTCTGAACTTTTGAAGTTCGTAAACTTCCTCGTGTCCGTCGTCTTCGGTTATCACGATTTCATCCGCAGAAACGCTCTTTACCGTACCCGCCTTTTTAGCTATAGCGCATACGCCCGAGTCGTAGGCGACTTTGTATTCCATACCCGTTCCTACGATAGGCGCTTCGGGTCTCAACAAAGGCACTGCCTGACGTTGCATGTTGCTTCCCATCAACGCACGGTTCGCGTCGTCGTTTTCAAGGAAGGGAATAAGGCTGGTCGCAACGGAAACAAGCTGTTTCGGGTCGACGTCCATGTAGTCTACTTGACTTGCAACGTATTCTTTTATATCCTCGCGGCAACGGCACGTTACGCGCTCGTGAACGAAACGGTTGTTTTCGTCCAGCGGCTCGTTCGCCTGCGCTACTATATATTTGTCTTCTTGATCGGCGGTAAGGTACTCGACTATGTCGGTAACCACGCCGTTTTCCTTGTCCACCTTTCTGTACGGCGCTTCGATAAAGCCGTATTCGTTGATTTTGGCGTAGCTGGACAAAGAAGTGATAAGACCGATGTTCTGACCTTCCGGCGTCTCTATCGGGCACATTCTGCCGTAATGCGAGTGGTGAACGTCACGAACTTCGAAGCCGGCTCTCTCTCTGTTCAAGCCGCCGGGTCCCAAAGCGCTGAGCTTTCTCTTGTGGGTAAGTTCGGCTATCGGGTTGGGTTGGTCCATAAACTGAGACAGCTGGCTGCTGCCGAAAAATTCTCTTATAGCGCTCGAAACCGGACGTATATTTATTAATGATTGCGGGGTGACCTCGTTGGGGTCTTGCGCAATGCTCATTCTTTCTTTGATAACCCTCTCCAAACGGGCGATACCGATACGGAACTGGTTTTGCAAAAGCTCTCCGACGCTTCTGACTCTACGGTTGGACAAGTGGTCGATATTGTCGCAGAAATAGAAACCGTGACGCATGCTCAAATTGTAGTTTACGGTTGCGACTATATCCTCGGTGGTTATGTGCTTCATAACCAACTTATCCTTGTTCGCCGCACACGCCGCTTTCAACGCTTCCATATCGTCGCCGAACTCTTCGAGGAGGGGCAATAAATTGGGGTAATAAACCTTTTCTTTTATTCCGAGCTCTCTCGGGTCGACGTCGATAAACGCCGCCAAGTCAACGGTCTTGTTGCCGATAACTTTAAATTCGCCCTCGTCGGGAGTCACGACGTAGACTACGTTAATGCCGGAGTTTTGAATCTCCCACGCCTTGTCGCGATCGAGCGTCTCGCCCTTTTCCGCTATTATTTCGCCGTCTTCCGTCACGGCGTCGCGGGCAAGAGTCAGCTTTTCTATTCTCTCCGCGAGGCTCAATTTCTTATTGAACTTATATCTACCGACGTGGGTGACGTCATAACGGCGCTGGTCGAAGAATATGTTGTTAATGAGCACGTCCACGCCGTTCGGGGTGGGAACTTCGCCCGGACGCAAACGACGGTAAAGTTCTATTTTAGCTTGCTCGGTGCTTGCTACGTCGCCGTCTTTTTTCGCCGTTTCCATGATCATCGGGTCGTTGTCGAACAGCTTGAACAGTTCTTCGTTCGTTCCGTAGCCCAAGGCTCTCAATAAAACGGTGGAGGTTATTTTGCGGTTGCGGTCGACGCGCACGCTTAAAACGTTCAACGCGTCCTGCTCGAATTCCAGCCACGCGCCTCTGTTCGGGATAACGGTGGTATCGTAACGCATAACGCCGTTCTTGTCCATTTGCCCTTTGGTGTAAACGCCGGGGCTTCTTACGAGCTGGCTTACTACGACTCTCTCCGCGCCGTTAATAATAAAGGTACCCTTGTCCGTCATTTTGGGAAGGTCGCCCATAAAGACGGTCTGTTCCAGCATTTTGCCGGTATCTTTAATGGTAAGCCTAACCTTAACTTTAAGGGGTGACGTGTAAGTAACGTCGCGCTCCTTACATTCCTTTATAGAGTACTTGCAAGTACCGTCCAAGGTATGTTCGAGGAATTCGAGTTCCAGTTTACCGGAATAGTCGGTAATGGGCGAAAAGTCGCGGAACACTTCTCTGATACCTTCTGCTATAAAGTTATCGTAGGAGTTTTTCTGAACTTCAATCAAATATGGCATGGGAAGAATGGGCTTTATTTTACTAAACGTCCATCTATCGGTTTTGCCGCACTTAATCTTGTGGATTTTTTGAGACATCGCATTGCTCCTTATTAAAAAATTTCTGGTTCGCGCCGTACGTTTAAACGTCGTAGTGAAAAGATGGCAAAATCCCCCAACCCCGAAAACTTCCGTTCTCGGAATAAAGGGCATAATACTTTACGATATTTTCACATTGTAACATTATAAGAGGTCTTGTCAATTATGTCAAACGATTTTTACCAAATTTAATAAATTTTTCGGTTATTCTCAAACTATTTTGGATTTTCGTAAAAATTTTTCCTTTCCGTTATTCCGTTACCGCATAACTTCTCTATTGACTATTGAACGCTCGTAATGTATCATTATATATAAGCCTAAAAGGAGTAAATATAGAAATTATGGAAAAAATCAAACAGTTTTTCGGGAAAATCAAGGATTTTCTGAAAACGCACGAAGACATAAGACAGCTGGTTTTATTTACGCTGTTCTCTCTTTGCGCGTTCGCAATCGAGTACGTTTCGTACCTTATACTTCACTTTACCGTCGCAAAATCGGGCGCGGCGTTCGACTGGTTTATCTTCCACTACGAAACCGGCGGTTCGGGTGAATTTGCGGCGTTTTTGGTGTCGAATATCTTAGCGCAGATCGCAACCTTTATATTGAACCGTAAAAAGACGTTCAATGCGGACAACAATATTATATACGCGGGCTCGATGTACGCGCTTATGGTCGTGGGCATTATCCTGCTCAACACTTGGCTCGGCGGCGTCGTCGGAAACGCTCTTGCAAAGACGTCCGTAAATCAGGACTTTGCGGGAATCGTCGGCAAGTTGGTCGGCTCGGTAACCTCGTTCGTCATCAGCTTCCTTATGAATAAATTCGTCATCATGAGAAAAGTCAAAAAGCCCGCCGAGGATGAGGATAAAGTGAACGTAAACGTGACGGTAAACGCAACTGTAAACTCGCCGGTGGACGTGACTGTCAACGCAACACAAAATGCCGAAGCAACTGCCAAAGCTGTGAGCGTGGCGGAAGAAATCGTGACGGAAGAAGTCGCGGCAGCCGAGGAAAACGGAGAGGAATAATTATTTATGCGGCTCGACAAATACTTAAAGGTTGCAAGAATCATAAAACGGCGCACCGTCGCAAACGAGGCGTGCACGAAAGACAGGGTGACGGTAAACGGCAAGGACGCAAAGCCGTCCAAAGAGATTAAGGTCGGCGACGTAGTAACGGTCGCATTCGGCGACAATTCGTTGACCTTCCGAGTTTTGGAAGTGCCCGAAGGAAACGTGTCCAAAGCGAGCGTAGGAATGCTCTACGAAATTATAGGTTGATATGTTCGACGTAATCATTGCCGCCAACGGAATATCCGCCCGTATGGGGTTTGACAAGCTGAGCGCAAACTTAGGCGACGCGACCGTTTTAAACCGCACGGTAAACGCCTTTCGCAGTATACCGGAAATAGATAAAATAATAGTTGTAGGAGGCAACGCCGTCGAACTCGACGGCGTTGTTAAAGTCCGTGGCGGAGCGACTCGCTTCGAGTCCGTTTTTAATGGGTTAAAAGTAGCCACGGCTACAAATATCCTAGTACATGACGGCGCAAGACCGTTCGTCTCATACGACCTTATAAAGCGTGTTTGCGACGCGACAATCCGTCACGGAAGCGCGGTTCCTTGTGTAAAAAGCGCGGACAGTATACGTCGCGTAAATGACGGAAAAATCGTAGAAAGCATAGACCGCGAGACTTGCCTTTTGGTACAGACTCCGCAAGGTTTTGCGACGGATAAATTGAAAGAAGCGTTTGCAAAAGCCGTCGCGGAAAAAAAGAATTACACCGACGAAAGCGAAATATATACGGAATTTGCAGAGCCCTGCCACACGGTTGACGGCGACGTCAACAACGTCAAGATAACGACCGCAAAAGACCTGTTCGGCATAAACGCGCGAATAGGCACCGGCTTCGACGTGCACCGTTTCGAAACGAGCGGAAACAAACCGTTAAAGCTATGCGGAATAGCCGTCGCTCACAGCGACGGACTACTCGCTCACAGCGACGGCGACGTCGCGTTGCACGCCCTAATGGACGCGCTTTTGACGTCGGTAGGCGAACGCGACATCGGCGTGCATTTTCCCGACACGGACGAAAGTTACAGAGGCGCGGACAGCGCGGAACTTTTGAAACGAGTTTTATTTATAGTCCGAGAGGCAAACGCGGAGATTGTTTCGGTTAATTTAACTATCATTGCCCAAAAGCCGAAGTTGTCACCCTATATAGAAAAAATGCGACAAAGCCTTGCCGCACTATTACAAGTATCTTCGGAAAAAATTTCCGTTTCCGCCACGACTACCGAAAACTTGGGACTGATAGGCGACGGAAAGGCTATTGCCGCTATTGCCGCCGTCACGGTAAATTAGTTTTACTAAGGTGTAAAGCGCCCGTTAATGCGCCTGAGAACGTTGCAGTTATGGGGGATTTTATTCGAAACCGAAAGGAAATTTACCGACGTAAATGACTGCACGGCTTCGGATAAGCGGCAATTTGATTTTTATATCCGCCATTCGTTTGTATACAAAATATATAAGGATATTGTCTTTATCTCATTGCCGCGTAAAGCGCCTGTTAATGCGACGTCCTGCTCTTTGGTTTGATTCTAGTCGCACAACGCGTCGACATCATCATATCGCTGACCAAAAGACTTGTCGCCGTACAATGCGAATTGCTGTTGTATACGCAATCGGCGGTACACCTTACGACGCTCGGCGCGTCGTTAAGAAATTCGTCGCTTGCTTCCATTTCCTTAAACGTCTGCTCCAAAGCCCCGCCTGCGCGCTTTATTTTACTGTCGCAGACGCCCTTGTCGCTAACGGTTATAAGCCCTGCGTTACAGTGGCATTTTAAATTATGCTGACAGTTGGACGTAGTGCATTTTAATTGCATCATAATAATAATCTCCTTTTTTCAAAATTAGTATAGGAAACCCTCTCTTATTTATTCAACGGATTTCGGCGAAAGGTTGACAAAACGAACGACAGCCTATATACTTAAATTATCGATAACACTATTCGGAGAAAAGCTATGAAAGTTATTTTGTTACAGGACGTAAAGTCGTTAGGCAAGAAAGGCGACCTCGTAGAAGTAAACGACGGCTATGCCCGCAATTTTCTTCTTCCCAAAAAAATGGTTGTCGAAGGTACCAAGAATGCGATAAACGAGCGCAACCAGCGTTTGGCAAACGAAGAAAAACGCAGAGCGGAAGAAAAGGCGGCGGCGCTGAAAATGCACGCCGATATAAACGGCAAATCCATTGACGTGCCCGTAAAATGCAACGGCGGAAAAATGTACGGAAGCGTCACCGCGCAAGACATAGCGGACGCACTTAACAAACTCGGCTTTACGGTAGACAAGAAAAAAATTACTTTGCCGTTTCCGATAAAGGCGCTCGGCGCATTCTCTGCGGAAGTTTGGTGCTATAAGGAAACAGTAGCTAAAATTACAGTCAACGTAATCGAGGCAAAATAAAACCACCGTATCCGCAACAGCCATTTTGCGACAAAAGAAACTGACGCTTTGCGTTAAGCCGTACGGGCTGTCAACGATAATTATTAAGGATAGAGTCGGCTCTATCCTTTTCCTTACTTTGCTAACTGCGCATAATCGATAAAGCGAAGAGACGCTTACCTTAATCAAATAATTTATCGGGGAGAAATTTTTATGGGTTTAAAAAAATTATTCGGAATCAAATCCGTTGAGGGTTTCGAAATAGTCGGCAAAGAGTTAAAACGATATACCGGTACAAGCAAAACGGTCGTTATTCCGAAAAAAGTGAAGAGTATCGGAGATGAGGCGTTTGGTTGGAGCGAACTGACAAGCGTTGAAATACCCGACAGCGTGACGAGTATCGGGCGGTTTGCGTTTGGTTTTAGCGGACTGACAAGTATAACCATACCGAACGGCGTGAAGAGTATCGAGAATAAGGCGTTCCAGTGTTGTAGCAAGCTGACAAGCGTAACTATACCCAACAGCGTGACGAATATCGGGATTGATGCGTTCTATAATTGCAGTGGGCTGACAAGCATTACTATACCGGACAGCGTAACGAGTATCGGGGATTACACGTTCGCGGGTTGTAGCGGACTGACAAGCATTACTATACCGAACGGAGTGACGAGTATCGGGAATAAGGCGTTCGCCGGTTGTATCGGATTGACAAGCATAACGATACCTAACAGCGTAGCGAGTATCGGGGATTATGCGTTCGCCGATTGTAGCGGGCTGACAAGCATAACGATACCGAGCAGTGTAAAGAAAATCGGAAAGGACGCTTTCTTAGGTTGCAGTGGATTGACAAGCGTTGAAATACCGACATGGGCAATATCCAATATACCGAAATCGAATTTGACAAAAGTAATCATAAACGGCGGTGAGAGTATCGAGGATTATGCGTTCGCCGATTGTAGCGGGCTGACAAGCATAACGATACCGAGCAGCACAACGAGAATCGAGGATCATGCGTTCTATAATTGTAGCAAACTGACAAGCGTAACTATACCTAAAAGCGTAACCTATATCGGAGAGAATGCATTTGATGACGACGTCGAATTAAGATATGAATGCGAAGATGAAAAATAATACGGCGAAAACAGCGAGAGAAAAAGAACCCTCGCGCGATTTTTAGGCAGTTCGACCCTATTTCGAAACAATAACGAATGGATAACGAAACGATAACGAAATATTTTCAACATATTTCGCATTGTTGCGAAATATATTTTGGATATTTCGCGTTTTTAGCGCCAATTGTGCCGCTTTATAGAGTTTGATATGCGCGGTTATTTTAGCGAAATTGCGGCGTTGTACGCAGACTTAGTCGCGTCAGCAATTCTTCCGACCTTGACGCTGTCGCCGATAACGATAGAATCTATTCCCTGCTCTTTAAGGGCGGATACGATAGCGGCGCTGGGGCGGGAACCGAGCGAAAGCACCACCGAGTCCGTTTGTATCGACGTTTGCTCTTTGGTTTCGACGTCCTCAACCATAATACCGTCGTTATTTATCGCGACAAGCTTTTTACCCGTCAAAAACGCAGTATTTGCGCGCTTTAACTTCGGCAAAATATCGTCCTTATGCTGCATCCACGTCCCCGGCGCGATTTCCTTTGCCATTTCGATTACAGTTACCGCGTTTCCCTTTTCCACGAGATAGTGGGCGGTTTCCAGCCCCGTCATTCCCGAACCTATTACAGCGACGCGCGCGTTCGTAAGTTCGATTTTAGCGGATAAAATATCTTCGAACGTATAAACCTTTTCGGAGTCGCAATTACCGTCGAATTTCGGCTTTACGGGGGTACTGCCGCACGCCACGATGACCTTATAGGGATTGAGTTCCTTTATAAGTTCGGGCGTTGCAATGGTATTCAGGCGAATTTCCACTCCGTTTTCCATGCACGCGTTGACCGCGTCCTCGATAAACCATGCGGTCTTGCCCTTTTGGGGCGGTGCGGAAGCGAGATTTATTTGCCCTCCCGCCGCTTCGCTTTTCTCAATCAGCACAACGGAAAATCCGCGCCTTGCAAGTATTTCGCTCGCAACAAGTCCCGCGGGTCCCGCGCCTATGACCGCAATCTTTCTGCCCTCGCCGTCGCGTATAAGTTCCTCGCCCTCGTGCCCGACAAACGGGTTGACGGAGCACTCTCCGTGCGAACCGATATAAGCGTTGTTTTGCATTGATTCTATACAGTTCAGGCAACATATACAGCGCTTTACGGTCCCCAAACCTGTAAATACCTTATTCGCCCAGTGCGGGTCGGCTATATGCGGTCTGCCCAAGGACACGAAGTCCTGAACGCCTTCTTTTAGCTGCGCTTCGGCTTGCTCGGGCGACCTAATAAGATTTGCCGCAATGACGGGGACGGATACCGCTTCTTTAACGGCTTTCGCCATGTACTTCCGCCACCCGGGTTCAAACGAAACGGGTTCCAGCCAATAGTTGAACGTATCGTATCCGGCGCATGACACGTCGATGGCGTCGGCGCCGTTTGCCTCCAATATCTTCGCTATTTTCACTCCGTCGGCTAAGTCGTAGCCCTTCTCGGGCGCGCTGATTTTAGCGTAACATTCGTCCGCGCTGAGTCTTACGATGACGGGAAAATCCCTGCCGCAAACTTCTTTTATCCCGCGCAGTACGTTGACCAAAAAGCGAGTGCGGTTTTCGAGATTCCCGCCGTATTCGTCGTCGCGCCTGTTTGTGTGCGGACTTAAAAATTGCTGAAAAAGATAGCCGTGCGCCGCGTGCAGTTCGACCCCGTCACAGCCCGACTTTTGCACCCTGACCGCGGCGTCGATAAATTGTTTTTCCAGCCGTTTTATTTCCTTATAGCGCAGCGCTCTCACCCTGCCGCCCGCAAAGTACGCGGGTTCGCACTTGGACGGCGCGACGCTACTGGGCGCGATATTGTTTCTGATAAGCGTAGGACCGATCTTCGGCGTAATTTTATAAAGCAGTTTTCCGTATGCTCCTTTCGTCCATTTTTCAAGCTTTATGCTCAGCGGCACCGTGCCGACGAGCAAGCCTATATTCTGCCTGCCGGGGTGGTGAAGTTGGACGAATATTTTCGCTCCGTGCTTGTGTATGCGGTCGGCAAGTTCGCGCAACGACTCTATATGATAATCGTGACTTGCGGCAAGCTGCGCAAACGCGGCTGAACCGGTTTTGTCGTTTACCCTCGTGATTTCCGTCATAATGAGCCCCGCGCCGCCTTTGGCGCGTTCTTCGTAGTAGTCCAAAAGCTTTTCGGTGACGCAGCCGTCGAATTTGCCGAAGCCCATAAGCATAGGCGGCATGACTATTCGGTTTTTAATTTCACAACTGCCTATTTTCATAGGACTTTGCATGATAGGATATCGCATATATTAATTCCCTCCGTTTGCCGCTTTTTGTTTGAATTCTTCGAACTTTCTCTTTTCGAACGCCCAATATATATTTCTCACGAACGGCAAGAATTTCATAAGCACTTTTGCAAAGCCGAACAGGGCGCAGGGACTGACGGTTTTCCTGCCCTTCTCAATGCCCTTGACCATTTTCCTCGCAACGACGTCGGGTTTTTGTACGGGAAACGGCTTTTTGAACTCTATCTCGTTCGCCGCCTTGAAAAATCCCGTATCCGTCGCGACGGGATAAAGGCATGTAAGCTGAATGTTTTTGGGAAGTTCCAGTCTAAGCCCCTCTTGAAAACCGTGCATTGCAAACTTCGAAGCGGTGTAAACGGTAAAGCCGGGCATAGCCATAGTGCCGATAGCCGAAACGGTGACGGCGAAGACGCCATTCTTGCCGTCGAGATATTTCGAATATTTTTGGTACGAATAAATGGGCGAATAGACGTTGGTTTCGAACATCCGCGCGACTCTATCCCAGTCCACGTAATTAAACTCCTCGTAGTACGGATACCCCGCGTTGGCATAGAAAACGTCTATCGAACCCAATTTTTCGAGCGCGACCTCGAATATTTCGTCCACGGCTTTCTTTGACGAAACGTCCTTTTGCATGACAAACACGCCGTCGCTCTCGTAAGCTTTTATTACGTCTACGTTTTTGTCCACGCATAGAATTTTGTTGTTTTTGTAAAGTAGCTTGAAAGTTTCCAAACCTATACCGGAATTTGCTCCGGTAAGCACGATAGTTTTGTTTTTTATCATAATAACCTCTCTTTATAATCTCTCTTTATTGTCAATTATAATAACATAAAAATCAGTTCCGGGCAATATCAAAAAGAAAAAAGTATGCGTTGCGCGCCTTTATCGTCAAAAATGAAATATTCATTAAATTGCCGAATACGGTTCCCGTTGTTTGCTTTACGGTTGCCAAAGTACAATTATTATGCCAAAAGCCAGACTCGGTTAGATTGGCGAAATTCCTTTTTATGCGCCGAAAACAAGTCGAATAAAACATTTTGTTCGGTTCAATCTTAATAGCAAAACTCGGTTCAATCTTGACAACAAAACGGCACGTGTGCTAAAATGCCTTATTGGACTATAACGGTTTTAACCCACAATTAAATTCTTGATAACATAGAGGTAAATAAATGTACCAACCCACGCTTTTTGAAGAACCGAATTCCGAGCCGCTCGCCGCTCGCTTGCGCCCACGGGATTTAAATGAATTTTGCGGTCAATCGCATCTTATAGGCGAAGGAAAAATTTTAAGACGGCTGATAGAAAACGACGTCGTTACCTCCATGATTTTTTGGGGCCCGCCCGGAGTCGGCAAAACCACTCTCGCAAGGATAATCGCCCAAAAGACAAAAGCGAAATTCATAGACTTTTCCGCGGTCACGAGCGGTATAAAAGAGATAAAGCAAGTCATGGAACAGGCGGAGACGTCCCGCCGCTTCGGCGAAAAGACGATAGTGTTCGTGGACGAAATTCACCGCTTCAACAAGGCGCAACAGGACGCGTTTTTGCCCTACGTAGAAAAAGGCAGTATAATCCTCATCGGCGCGACCACCGAGAACCCGTCGTTTGAAGTCAACGGCGCACTGTTGTCACGCTGTAAAGTTTTCGTCTTGCAGTCGCTCTCTACGGACGACCTTTTCAAGCTTTTGAAAAACGCCCTCGCCAGCCCCAAAGGCTTCGGCGATATGGATATAGAAATTTCCGACGAACTTTTGGAGATGATCGCCGCATTTGCAAACGGCGACGCGCGCAACGCGCTCACAACCTTGGAAATGGCTGTCCTCAACGGAAACGTCGACGCGAACGGGAAAGTTACCGTATCGAAGGAACTCGTCGAACAAAGCACCTCGAAAAAGTCGCTTCTGTACGACAAAAACGGCGAGGAACACTATAACCTAATCTCCGCGCTTCATAAATCCATGCGCAACTCCGACCCCGACGCCGCCGTATACTGGCTTGCGCGTATGCTCGAAGCCGGCGAAGACCCAATATATATCGCCCGCCGAGTCACGCGTTTTGCAAGCGAAGACGTAGGACTTGCCGACCCGAGAGCCTTGGAAATTTCCGTTGCCGCGTTCGAAGCTTGCCGCCTTATAGGCATGCCCGAATGCTCCGTCCACCTAACGCAAGCCGTCGTGTATATGTCGCTTGCTCCGAAGTCAAACTCTCTCTACGTGGCGTACGCGAAAGCAAAAAAGGACGCGTTGACTATGCTTGCCGAACCCGTTCCTCTCGTAATCCGCAACGCTCCCACAAGGCTGATGAAAGACCTAAACTACGGCAAAGGGTACCAATACGCCCATGATACGGACGCCAAACTTACAAATATGCAATGCCTGCCCGACAGCCTTGTCGGTAAAGAATACTATATCCCGACGGAAGAAGGACTGGAAAGCAAGTTTAAAGCGCGCTTGCAAGATATTAAAAATTGGAAAAAAAATAACTCGTAATTACGACGATTTTTTACGCCGCAAAATACGCCAACCCGCCCGCAATTATTACGTTAAACCAAAAATTCAAAAATGCCATCCCCAATCCAACGGCTGTCATTCTTCCTAGTCCGAAATACTTTTCTTCGACTTTTCCTTTCCGGTGATATTCGGGAAAATGTTTGCGGCTGTAAAAAATACTGAAATAACCGGTTAAAACAAACCCTGCCCCACATAAACATGCGGACAATATTGCCGCCCATTCGGGCACGGATACGGTAACGCCTTTTGTAGTCGCAGCCAAATACGCATGCTCGGCTATTAATGCAATTATCTGTTCGACAATCGTAAGCACGGCGCATTTATCTGTTAAATGCAACTTTTTATCGACGTCTTGAAGCTTATTCATTTTTAAAAGATAATAAATTACCGTTGCGAACAGCGCCAAATAAAATATTATCAATAAAGTTATTAATACTGCCATATTGCGCCCCAGTATTCTCATTATAGCATGAAATGCGAAAAAAGAAATAATTTTACACCCTCATCAGTCAACCTACGGTTGACAGCTTCCCCCTCGAAAAGAGGGAAGCTCTATTCCATATTTTTTCGGTTGCGTAAAGCGTGCGGCTATGCGCACACAAGGGCGGTGGAGAGTCGTAGGATTTTTTTCAAAGGTGAGCCGTCGGCGTACTGTCGTACGCTAGGTGAAACCTTTGGAAACTCTCGAAAACTAAAATAAAAGTATCCGCCATTTTTAACGACGAATACTTTTTTGAAACTAAAAGTTGATTGTGTTTTCGAGAGTATAAAGCCTGCGGCTATACACTGACCGCGAATGGTGTAGAGTCGTGCGATTTTTTTCGAAACCTAGCCGTCGGCGTACTGTCGTACGCTAGGTGACGGCTTCGGAAAAGCAACCAAAAACTATAATGAAAATATCCGCCATTTCTGACGGATACATTTCGTTAAGAATTATTTTATTCTTCGTTTTTGGTTGCGCAAAGCGTGCGTCTATACGCCAGTCGAAATTACTTTACTTCGACTTCGGCACCGGCAGCCTTCAACTTGCCTTCGAGTTCCTCAGCCGCCTCTTTGCTAAGTCCTTCCTTAACGGTCTTGGGAGCGCCGTCAACCATAGCCTTAGCTTCAACCAAGCCGAGTCCGGTCGCTTCTCTAACCGCCTTGATAACGGCGATCTTGTTAGCGCCGACTGCTTTGAGGATTACGTCGAATTCGGTCTTTTCTTCCTCAACGGGAGCCGCTTCGCCGCCGCCGTTGTTGCCGCCGCCGCTGATCATAGGAGCCGCCGCGCTTACGCCGAATTCTTCTTCGAGAGCCTTAACCAAGCTGTTAAGCTCCATAACCGTCATAGATTTTACTTCTTCAATTATTTTAGCGATATCTGCCATTTTTTATTTCCTCCGATAATTTTTATTTTTTTATGCCTGTTTTTCGGCGATAGCGGCAATAGCTCTTGCGAGTCCTGCCACAGGGGCTTGTAACAACCCGAGTATTTGTGAAATGAGTCCTTCTCTCGACGGCATGGTAGCAAGCATTTTGCAACCGTCCTCGTCAAGATACGTTCCGTCGACAAAACCGCATTTTACGGTCATCTTCTTCAACGCTTTGGACTTGTCGAAAGCGATTCTTGCGGGTGCCGCAATATCGTCTGCGCCCATTGCGACCGCGGTCGGTCCGTTCAATGCGTCGTCAAACTGGGTGTAACCCATTTCGTTCAACGCAATTTTGACCAAACGGTTTTTGTAAACGTGATAAGTAACGCCGCTCTTACGGAATGCGTTTCTCAAATCGGTGTCTTCCGCAACCGTCAAACCCTTGTAGTCCAACAATACGAAAGAACCTGCTTTTTCAAGTTTTTCCTTAATTTCGGCAACTTTTGCAACCTTAGCATCTCTCAACGTAGACAATTTCTCTTACCTCCTTATAAGTTTAATAAAACTCCGCAACCAAAGACTGAGATTGCGGAGTAAACTAGCGGTCAAAACCGATTTATTTAAGTTCCTGCCTCTTTCTATCCAAGCCCCGTTAAGGATTTAAGCTTACGCACTTGCAGTCTTTGATTGAGTTCTTTGTTATTATAGCTTTTAAAATCCTATTTGTAAAGCGTTTTCGCCCAACAAATTAGGGAATGGACAGAATTGAGTGATTTTTTTCGAAAGTAAGCCGTAGGCGTACCGACGTACGGTAGGCGCAACTTCCGGAAAAGTCCCCGAATTACACTCAAAATATCCGATTTTTGACTTGTATGACTATTCATAAACAGCCACGCCGATATTTTAAGCTTATCGTTATCCCATTCGGGGACGCAAAGCGCTTAATTATGTCCTTTCCTAAAAATTAAATTTTATAGCTGATTTTTACGCCGGGTCCCATCGTGCTCGCCACGGTAACGCTTCTCAAATAAGTTCCTTTCGAAGCCGCGGGCTTAGCCTTTACGATAGCGTCCATAAGCGTGTTGAAGTTGTCGGTAAGCTTTTCCGCGCCGAAGCTAGCCTTGCCTATCGGGCAGTGGATAATAGCCGTCTTGTCTACTCTGTATTCAACCTTACCTGCTTTAATATCCTTAATAGCTTTCGCTACGTCCATAGTAACCGTTCCGCTCTTAGGCGTAGGCATCAAACCCTTGGGGCCCAAAACCTTACCCAAACGACCGACGAGTCCCATCATATCGGGAGTGGTAACGCAAACGTCGAAGTCAAACCAACCGCCCTGAATCTTTTGGACGATTTCCTCAGCGCCGACGATATCCGCACCTGCCGCGGTAGCTTCGTCAGCTTTCGCGCCTTTGGTGATAACCAAAACTCTGAGCGTCTTGCCCGTTCCGTGAGGAAGTACTACGACGCCTCTGACTTGTTGGTCCGCGTGTCTCGGGTCAACGCCCAACTTGCAGTGCAATTCTATCGTCTCGTCGAACTTTGCTTTTGCGCTGTCGACGGCAATTTTAATTCCTTCGCTTACGTCGTACTGAACCGACCTATCGTAAGCTTTTACCGAATCGTTATATTTCTTTCCGTGTTTCATTTTTCACCTCCGATTAGTCTACGACGGTTACGCCCATGCTTCTTGCCGTACCTGCTATCATGCTGATTGCGCTTTCCAAAGAAGCCGCGTTAAGGTCGGGCATTTTCGTCTTGGCGATTTCCTCAACCTGCGCACGAGTGATTTTCGCAACTTTGTCGCGGTTGGGTTTTGCCGAGCCGCTCTCTATTCCGCAAGCCTTCTTGATGAGTACGGGAGCGGGCGGAGTCTTTAACTCGAAAGTGAAAGAACGGTCGGCGTATATCGTGATGATAACGGGGATGATGAGTCCCGCTTGCGCCGCGGTCTTTTCGTTAAATTCCTTGGTAAACATCGGTATTGCTATACCGTGCGGTCCGAGCGTGGAACCTACAGGCGGTCCCGGAGTTGCCTTGCCCGCGGGAAGTTGCAGCTTTACTACTGCGGTAATTTTCTTAGCCATAGTATACCTCCTTGACTAACTGGTTCTAACGAACGGCAATGGTAGTGGATTTTACCGTTCTCCCAAACGGCTGTCGCCGTTAAGTAATAAGTAAGGATATATTCCTTAAATATTAAATCTTTTCAATCTGGTTGAAGTCCAGTTCAACCGGCGTTTGACGACCGAACATTTGCACGACTACGCGCACTTTTTGCTTGTCCGCGAATATTTCGTCGACCGTGCCCAAAAACGTCTCCAATGCGCCGCTTACGACCCTTACGTTGTCGCCTA
>CAYVEU010000014.1:18112-19639 GCA_964450015.1 uncultured Christensenella sp.
TTCGTATGTAGAATAGGTATGAATAACGTACCATTTTACATCTTTACTATTCATTATTTTACTCCTATAACACTACAAATTAGCTACGCGGCGTGCAGTAAAAGCTTAAGAAGCTGAGCGAGCCCTGCGTCAACCAATGCGATAACGACCATAAAGAAAAGCGTAACGAGCAAAACGACGCCCGTCTGTCCGAGTACGCCGGAATTGTCCTTGGTCTTCTTAAATGACGCCCAGGAGACTTTCTTCAGTTCGCTTATGATATCGCGGAAGAACTTAGCAAACGATCTGCGCTTTTTGCCCGTCTTTTTGTTGGCGGGAGCGTTTTTCTTCTTGTTGTTCCGTTCTTTTTCGGGCGCGGGGGTCGCGTCTATTTCGGGTAAATCCAACTTGGGATTGTTTTTTGCCATTTCCGAGCCTCCGTGTTATTTCGTTTCTTTATGAACGGTGTGCTTTTTACAGAATCTGCAATACTTTTTTAACTCCAATCTGTCGGGAGTGTTCTTCTTGTTCTTTTGCTTATCGTAATTGCGTTGTTTACATTCGGTACAAGCAAGTGTTATCTTTACACGCATCTTTTAAACGCCTCCAAAAAAATTACACCCTCCAAAAGGTGCTATCTTAATATACCATATGTTTTTGCGCCTGTCAACCGAATTTGCAAAATTCCGTCGAGAAAAGACGCGTTTTTCAATTCGTCGTCCCGCTAAATACGCCCCGTTGCTTAATACGGCGAACCGGAACCGTCCGTAATCGCCGAATCGCGTTCCTAGCGGGTATTAAAAAAGCCGCCTTTTCAGACGGCTTTCGGTTTAGTTCTTCTTCTTGGACTCTATAACGTCAACGACGTCTTTTACGGTCTTGACCGACTTTATCTCCTCATCGGTAAAGTGCAAGCCCATATTTCTTTCCAGCAAAGTGAGCATTTGCAGCAAATCCAAACTGTCCGCGTTCAAATCCTCTATCATATTGCTTTCCATCGTGACTTCGCTTTCGTCCACGCCGAGCTCGTCGACGAGCATTTGCTTTATAGTTTCAAATACCATTTTATACCTCCAAACAGTAATTATCTTTGTCTTTGATTATCCCCGCTGTAAAGTCTTTTAGACTCCTCGTAGTCGATAACTTGCGCACCGGGTTTTGCAAGGAACGGGATTATCAATAGAGCGATGAATACAAGTACAGTAACGATCGCGCCCGTGCCGAGGGTAATTTCATTTGCCGCAAAGATGAGTATCAAAGCGATAACCGAGGCAATCAAGCCTATCAAAGTGATAACTTTCAAACCTCTGGGCGACTCGCGCTTGCCGAGCTTGACCAAGAAGTAGATTACCGCGACTATTCCGCATACGATAGCTATCGCATAGAATATCGGGATCATGATAGACATAGTCGCCAGTCCCGCGTTTGCCGAGAACCCGCTCGAAAAACCGTCCGTGAATATCGTCGACAAGACGTCCGTGTAATACTGGCTAGTCATTCCGCCCATTCCCGCAACGGCGAGAAGTCCGAATATCGTATCCAAAGCCG
>CAYVEU010000015.1:0-19166 GCA_964450015.1 uncultured Christensenella sp.
CGGGCAGTCTTATGACTATCGAATACGTCAGCCTTAAAAAGGATATGACGGTAAGCGACGCGTTTGCTAAAATTCGCGCAACGGGCGTGGATAAAGAGACGATTTATACCTGTTACGTCACCGACGAAAGGCGGTATCTGCTCGGAATGGTGACCGTTAAAACGCTGCTTCTCAGCGATAACGACACTAAGATAGGCGATATCATGGAAACCAATATCATATATATCGATACGCACACCGACAAAGAAGAAGTCGCGAACCAGTTCGATAAATATAACTTTTTGGCAATGCCCGTCGTCGACAAGGAAGGACGGCTCGTCGGTATTATTACCATAGACGACGCAATAGACGTCATAGTCGAAGAGGCTACGGAAGATATCGCAAAGTTAAGCGCGGTTATCCCCAACGACAAGCCGTATCTTAAAACGAGCGTTTGGCGACTGTGGCTCAGTCGCGCGCCGTGGCTGTTACTACTTATGCTGTCGGCTACGTTTACGGGACTGATAATAACAAGCTACGAGAGTACTTTGGCGGTCAGTATAACATTGACTGCGTGCATTCCTATGATTATGGATACAGGCGGCAATGCGGGAAGCCAAGCGTCCGTTACTATTATCCGCGGAATAGCGCTGGACGAAATAGAATTTCGAGATATATTTAAGGTAATTTGGAAAGAGGTAAGAGTAGCCTTTTTGTTGGGACTGACGATATCCATTGCGTGCTTTGCCAAGCTTATGGCAATCGACCGTCTTTATGCAATGCCCCACGGATACGTCATTGCGGCGGTTATTTGCATAACGATGGCAATAACGATAGCTATGGCAAAGTTGGTCGGATGCGTTTTGCCGTTGCTCGTCAAAAAGTGTAAGCTCGACCCTGCCGTCGTAGCCAGTCCGTTTATTACTACGATAGTCGACGCTCTTGCGCTTATGGTGTATTGTAATATAGCGATTGCGCTGTTAAAGCCGCTTGGGCTGATGTAGCTTCGCCCGACCAATCGTGAAACGGAATTTTATACACAGTCGCTAACGCTTTGTGTTAATAAAATTTAATTCCGTTTCACGATTGGTCGGAAATGATATTGACTATTGCCGGAAAATCCACGACCTCTAATTTATAAACCGCTTCCGCGCCGAGTTCGGGATAGAGTACGGTTTCGGCACGTTTTACGCAGTTTTTGTAGTATGCGCCCGCGCCGCCGATTGCGTCGAAATGTATACCGCCTCCCTTTTTAACAGCTTCGGTTGCTGTTTCGTTGCGTTTGCCCTTACCTATGGAGTATAGGCACCCGTTTTCTACAAATAGGGGAGCGAAAGCGTCCATTCTGTAACTTGTCGTAGGTCCTACGCTGCCGATGACTTCGTCGGGTTTTTTAGGGCACGGACCCGCATAATAGATTATCTCTCCCTTTAAGGGAAGCTTGCCGCTTTTTAAAAATTCCGCTTGCATTTTTTTGTGCGCCGCGTCGCGCGCGGTATATATCGTTCCCGAGATAAGGACGGTATCGCCTTTTTTTAGGTTTTTGGTTTGCTCAATGGTGAGCGGAGTGTTTAGCTTGATCATTTTGTACCTCGTTTACAGCGTAAATTCGCCGTGGCGGACGGCGTGGCATTGCATGGTTACGGCTACGGGAAGCCCTGCAAGGTGGGTGGGGTATTTTTCTATCAGCACGCCCATGCAAGTGAGTTTTCCGCCGAAGCCCTGCGCTCCGACGCCTAAGTCGTTTATACGTGCGGTAAGCCGTTTTTCCATATCGTTTAAGAACGGGTCGGGGTTTGCTTGGTCGGTTTCCCTGAGCAGTGCGTGTTTACTCATAAGCGAAGCTTTTTCCATTGTGCCGCCTATGCCTACGCCGACTACTACGGGCGGACAGGGGTTTCCGCCGGCTTCCGCTACGCTCCTTACAATCGCGTTTTCCACGCCTTCGATACCTTCCGACGGGCTCAGCATAAACAGTCTTGACATGTTCTCGCTTCCGAAGCCTTTGAGCATGACGCTTATTTTCAGTCCGTCGCCGTCGACTATCGAATAGTGGATTACCGCAGGGGTGTTGTCAAGAGTATTTTTTCTATCTATCGGGTCGAGAACGGATTTTCGAAAATACCCGTCCGCGTATGCGCGCCTGACGCCCTCGTTTATCGCGTCGCCGATAAAGCCGTCGGTTAGTTTGACGTCCTGACCTATTTCCGCGAAAACGACCGCCATACCCGTGTCCTGACAAACGGGGGAATCGGTTTTTTCGGCTATCTCGGCGTTTTGTAACATTATATCCAGCGCAAAGCGCGTAGCGCCCGTTTCGTTATCGAGGGCGTTCTTCATAGCGTTCAGACAAGCGGGGGACAACGTTACGCCGCACTTTAAAATCGTTTTTCGTAAATTTTCGGTTATTGTTTTGCAAGAAATTTCTCTCATTTTTAATCTTCCTTAAAGAAAACTGTTTTAATATATATTAATATACGCTGGTTTGAATTGTCAAATAGTTATTTTTGATATATAATACATATAAAATTTATGTTATAATAAACGATACGGACATGCGCGCGCGGAAATCACCGAGGCGCGGCGGAGATAAATGGGACTTAAAATTTTTTCCTTAGGCAGCGGCTCGAAAGGGAACTGTATTTTAATAACGGACGGAAAGACGAACCTGCTTTTGGACGCGGGGTTGAGTCCCAACGTTATCTTGAAGAAATTGAACGTAATGGGGCTTGCGCTTACGGATATCGACGGCTTGTTGATAACGCACGAACACGACGACCATATAAAAAGCGTGGCGGCGCTGTCGCCGTTTGTGCACGTTTATTCCCACCCCGACACTTTGGAACAGGTGGTGAAGCGGCAGGCGATACCGTTAAAGCACCTCATGGAAACCGAGGAAACGGAGTTTTCGATAGGAACTTTGGATATTACGCCGTTTAGAGTAAGTCACGACGCGGCGCATCCGTACGGATATTCGGTAAGGGATTGGGAAAGCAAATTTACCTACGTCACCGATACGGGCTACGTATCCAAAGGTATGATGAGCGTCGCGCGGGGCAGCGATATAGTTATGCTGGAAAGCAACCACGATAAAGAACTGCTTTTACGCGGGCACTATCCCGAATATCTCAAACGGCGGATACTCTCCGACAGGGGGCATTTGTCCAACGAGGAGAGCGCGCGGACGGCGTTCGATTTGGCGCAAAACGGCACGAGGAAGCTAATACTGGCGCATTTGAGCGAACAAAACAATCTGCCGGAATTGGCGTACTGGACGACGAAAAACTTTTTACGGGCGCAGGGCGTGACGGAAGGCGATTGCGCGCTGTTCCTTGCGACCCAAAGGGACACGGTGGCGGTGCAATGAGCAAGAGAAGTTTCCGAGCGGAAGATGCCGTCATTATCTATATAATCGGCTTTATCGCCTATCAAGTAGTCGGCGTAGCGCTTATGACGCTTATGGATACCGAGAAAAACGCCTACATCTATCTTGCGTATCTCGCTCCGCAAGTTTGTTATATCGCCGCGACGACCATTTACGTCTTGGCGACGAAGACGGGATTCAGGTTTTTGCCGCAAAGGGAAAACGTAAGAGTCGTACACTATCCTATCGCGGTAATTCTCGGGCTCGGGCTGTTCTTTTTCGCGCTGCTTCCGAATTACGGACTTCAAAAGCTGTTTGCGTTAATCGGGAAGAACCCCACGGTTACGGTGCCGGCGTTTGACGGCGCGGGGGATTATATACTTGCGTTCTTGATAATGTGCGTTATGCCCGCAGTAGGCGAGGAGCTCATATTCCGAAAGAACTTCTGCGACGGATTTAAGTCCTACGGCACGGTGCCCGCAATTATTATAAGCGGCGTTATCTTCGGTTTGAGTCACTTTAATTTGGCGCAAACGGTCTATCAGGTTATTCTCGGTTGCGTATTGTCATATCTTTATATAAAAACGGGGAATATTACTTTAACGAGTATAATTCACCTGTTAAACAACACTCTCGCGCTGTTTCTTACTTGTATTACGGGCGAGGAAATATGGAATAATATCGTTACGCTTGGGGTGAGCTTTGCGGCGGGCGTAATTCTCATCTTGGGCGGGTTGTTTTGGCTTTACAAAAAATCGCCTAAGCTTTCACGGGAAAAGGGCGTCAAACCGTCGTACGGCGTTCTCGGCTTTATAATAGCGTTCGCGGCGCTGTGGATAATAACGGTTATAGTGGTGTAAATCGGAGGAAACGTGACTAAGCCTGCAAAAAATCGTGCAATATTTTTTATAACGACGCTATGGCTCGTTTTATGGCGGATAGTGTTTTCTTTGGTTAATTTGAGCGATAACGTTTCGGGTTGGCTGTTTTCTTTGATAGTGCAAATAGTCGGAATGGGCGTGATTCCGCTCCTTTTATCGAAATTTTGGGTGAAAGAGGATATCGTAAAGGGGTACTGTTTAAAAGTAAAATTGCCGCCGATAATCTACGTCCTTACGGTAGTACTCGGCTTTTTACTGTCGTATTTGACGACGGGCGTCAGTTTGATATGGCAAAATATCCTCATCCTTTTGGGGTATACGCATATCAATTCCGCCGGCACGATATATTCCGATTTCGGCGTGTTGGTTATGGAGCTCTTTACGACGGCTATGCTTCCCGCAATGTTCGAGGAATTGACGGACAGGGGATTGTTATTGCAGGTGTTCAAGGGCGTTGACGACGACAGGCTCAAAATGGTGCTTATCGGCGCGCTGTTCGGGCTTGCGCACCAAAACGTTATGCAAACGGGCTACGCTTTCGTGGGCGGAATGTTATTCGCGTTCGTCGCGTTGAAGACGAAAAGCATAATCCCCGGTATGATAATGCACTTTATGAACAACGGAATAAACGTTATAAGCTCGTATTCCGACCAACACAACGGATTGATTGCCAAAATTCAAAACGGCGTAAGCGATTTTATAAGCAAGCACTTCTTTATCGCAATAATCACGTGGATAGCTGCGGCGTTTGCAATCGTGGCGATTTGCCGATTTATTGCCAATATCATGCGCAAAACCGAAACCGAAGAACCGAAAGAGGACGACGTTTATTATTATCCGAACAAGATGCAGTACGTCGACGACCTATTCGGGAGCGGAAATAAAAAGGAGCTTACACAAAATTCCGCGCCCGCATGGTACGAATACGCGTTTTTGTACGGCTCTATCGCGGTGACCGTGCTGACGACCTTGTTTACGTTTATTTGGGGCATTTGGCGATAATGCAAAACGGTATTTATCACAAGACAGAGCGTTCCGCTTCGCGCAGTCTCGGGTAACGTACGACTCGGTACGCTCGCCGTAGCCGAGCGAGCCTTCTCTTTTGCGAGCCTACCTCTTTGCGTATATTGGAGAAAAATGATTAAGATAAATATTATTGCCGTAGGCACTTTAAAGGAAAAATACTGGACGGACGCGGTAGCGGAATACGCCAAGCGCATATCGCGTTTCGCGTCTTTTAAGGTCGTAGAAATTGCGGAAAAGCGCAAGCTACAAGACGAGGGCAAAGAGATAATCAAAAAAATCACGGGGTATCCGATAGCGTTCGATATACATGGCACGGAAACGGACAGCGTGGGTTTTTCGGAACTGATAAAAAAACTGCTTATAGACGGCAAGAGCGAAATAACTTTTATCATAGGCGGCAGCGATGGACTGAGCGAAGAAGTCAAAAATATATGCGAAAAACGGGTGTCGTTCGGGCGGGTGACGTATCCGCACCAGCTTATGCGCGTTATTGCGAGCGAGCAAATTTACCGCGCGCTTACGATAATGAATAATATTACTTATCACAAGTAAGTAGCTTCTTTTTACAGCCGGCAAAAAGAAGCAAAAAGCGGGTAGGGGACTACTTGCGAAGCGTCCCCTTACGACCCTGCACGTTTTAAGGGGATACCCCTTAAAAACCCAACGCCAAACAATATCCGCGCCGATATAAAACGGATATCGTCATTATGGACGGATATTCTTCGGCTGTTTTTGTAAGTTTCCGCAAAATGCGGAAAAGTATAGCGTGGGGGAATCGCTCCAATCCCCCACACCCCTTTCCTCAAATTTTCCAACTAACCTAACGATGGGGCGGTTTGGTGGAAATTTATCGGAATAAATAAAGAGACAGCGAGTAAATTTCCGCATTACGATTGGACGGAAAGCATATTTTATCGTATGCAATATTACGACGAACTGTTGGCAAAGTGCAACGCGCTCGGTAAAGTGGAGATTATAGGCAAAACGCATTTGGAGTTCGGGATTCCGCTCGTGCATATGGGCGAAGGAAAGGCTAGTACGCTTATAGTCGCTTCCGTGCACGCGAGGGAGCATATAACGACCGACCTTGTTTTCGAACTACTGAGTAAAGAAAGGCATGCGGTAGACTGTATCCCCGCGCTGAATATCGACGGCGTAATGATGTGTCTTTACGGCGTAGAGTGGATAGAGAACGTCGCGCTTAAAAAATATTTGTACGGGATAAACGGCGGGAGCAAGGATTTTTCTTTATGGAAAGCGAACGCCCACTCGGTGGATATAAACGTCAATTTCGACGCGGGCTGGGGAACGGGCGCGAGCAACGTAAGATACCCGTCTAATGCAAACTATATCGGGAAAGCCCCCGAGAGCGAACCCGAAACGAAAGCGGCGGCAAATATTTTAAGGAAAGGAAAATATGCGCAAGTCGTTTGCTTTCACTCGAAAGGAGAGGTAATATATTGGGGGTACGGCGACAATTATTTACACTACGCCGAAGCTGAAAGCTACGCGAAATTTTTAGGCTACGAACTGACGACGGCTAAGTCAAGCGCGGGCGGACTGAAAGATTATTACGATAAAATATCGCGGGGCTTAGGCTTAACGGTGGAAATAGGCGAAGACAAATTTCCCCATCCGTACCCAAAAAGCGAGTTAAACAACCTTGTCAAGAAACACGAAGGAAGTATAAAATTACTGTATGATAACGGAAAAAGAATTGCGGAAAAAATTTATGGCGGCGGCGATTGAGGAAGCTCTTGCGGGAGCTGCCGACGACGAAATTCCCGTCGGCTGCGTTATAGTAAAAGACGGCGAAATTATCGCCCGCGCTCATAATACCGTAGAAAAAGAGGCTTGCGCCGTAAGTCATGCCGAGATAAACGCAATAAAAAAAGCAACGGAAAAAACGAAGGAGAAATTTTTGTCCGACTGCGCTATGTTCGTGACTTTGGAGCCCTGCGCTATGTGCGCGGGCGCGATTATTAATTCTCGCATAGGGGAACTTTATTACGGAGTCGAGGAGCCCAAAACTGGTTGTTGCGGGAGCAATTACAATATTTTAAACGATTCGCGATTCAATTTTCAAACGCCTTGGATAAACGAAGAGGACGAAAATTGCCGCTTGATTTTGCAAAGATATTTCGACGGGAGGAGGAAAGAATGCTTATCGTAGGCTTGGGAAACGTAGGAAAAGAATACGAGAACACTTTTCACAATATGGGCTTTTTGGCGATAGACGCGCTTGCGGAAAAGCTGAACAGAAAGATAGACCGTATCGAGTGTTCCGCGCTGACGGCGGTAACTTCGGTAAACGGCGAAAAGGTTATTTTGGCAAAACCTACGACGTACATGAATTTGAGCGGGGAAGCGGTCAAAAGTCTTATGGCAAAGTACGCGCAAAAAGCGGAAGACCTGATAGTATTTTACGACGATATAGACATTCCCAGATTCAGTATCCGCATAAGAAACAGAGGCAGCGCCGGCACGCATAACGGAATGAAGAGCGTTATAAAGAGCGTAGGGCGCGAGGACTTTATCAGGATAAGACTCGGGATAGGCAGGGAGGACGGCGACCTGAAAAACTACGTTCTCGACAAGATTCGAAAAGAGGATTTGGCGGTGTTTAACGACCGCGCGGAGAAGCTTGCCGCGCTCGTCAAAGAGTATTTGACTGACGGCGATTTCGATAAACTGATGAGGGAAGGGAACGTTATAAAGTAATGGCGCTTGACAAGATTTTTCAACTTACAAGAGGGCAGCTGGCGGATTTAAGACGGGCGATAGACAACGGTCTTTCGTCGGTGGTTTTCTATGCGGCTGAGTACAACCGTTACCATATAGCGAGCCAGTTGAAACGACCGTTTCTGTACGTTGCGGGGGACTTGGTTTCGGCAAGGAAAGCGTACGAGGCGCTGTCCGAATACTGCGACGGCAAAGTCGCTCTTATGCCCGACAGAGAGGACGTTTTAATATCGAGAAAGACGGCGTCGACGGCGCTTTTATACGAGAGAGTCAGCGTACTTAACGGACTCTTGACGGGCGAAATTGCGGGCGCGGTCGTGACGGCGGAAGGGCTTATGCAGTACTATCCCTCGCCTGAAAAATTTGCCGAGAGCGTCTTTTCCGTCAAAAAAGACGGGGCGACGGATATCGACGCGTTGAGCTTTTCACTCTCGAATATGGGATATGCAAGAACGCCGCTGGTGGAAAAATGCGGGGAATTTTCGGTGCGCGGTGACATAGTCGACGTGTTCCCCTTGGGCGAAAGCCTGCCCGTAAGAATAGAAACTTTCGGCGATACGATAGAGAGCATAAAGCGGTTCGACCCCGAAAATATGCAATACAAGGGCGAGGAAGAAGAGTTTACGTTTTTGCCGGCAACCGATATTTTAATATCCCCAAATGAGATAAACGGTATCCTTAACGCGATAAAAAAGGAAGCCAAGAATTTATCGGCGGAGGGGAATGAAAGGCTTAATACGGAACTGGAACGACTAAATATTCGCCCCTCCGACCCGCTCAACAACTTCTTTATTCCGTATATAGAGGACAAGACGACGATTTTGGGGTATTTGCCTAGTTACGGCGCGGTCATTTTCGACGACACCAAGCAGATAGAAGACAGAATAAGGCTGGAAAACAATAGAACGGTGGCGCGCGTAAACGCGATGAAAGCGAATTTTCAGGCGTTCGACAGTCATAAAAAGAGTTTGGCGACTCTTGCGGAAATTGCGGGGGACGCCCACGTCAAACTGGGGTTCGGGCGGATAACGAGCAACGTTTCGATGTTCGAGCCCAAGCAGGTTTTTGCGATAAAGGCAAACGCTTTGCCCGCCTTCTACAACGACATGCCCGCGTTTTTCGAGCAGATAAGACAGCTGACGGCTATGGGCGCGGATATAGTCGTCGTTTGCAAAGACGAGAACGCGCTTGCGGCGATGAAAGCTGGTTTTGCCGACGAATTCATAGGGTGTTCCGAGGACGCGAAAAGCGGGGTGCGGCTTACGATAGGCAGGATTTCCAAGGGGTTCATTTATCCGGCCGAAAAGCTCGTGCTTATCGGAATCAACGACGTTGCGAGAAAGGCGGAAACCGTGCGGGGCGCGAAAGCGAAAAGAGTGGTTTTCGAAATTCCCGAAAAGGGGGATTACGTCGTTCATGACAAGCACGGCATAGGGATAAGCGAAGGGATACAAAAGGTAAGCACGCCGTCGGGCGAAAAGGACTACTACGTCGTCTTATACCGCGACGGGGACAGGCTGTACCTACCCTGCGATCAGCTGGACACCTTGGAAAAGTACAACGGCGGCGACAAACCCTCTTTGCACAAATTGGGCGGAGCGGAATTCGAGCGGGTCAAAAAGCGCGTCAAGGAAAGCATCAAGAAAATGGCGATAGACCTGCTATCGCTTTATCAGGCGCGGTTCGGGAGGAAGGGACACGTCTATCAGCCCGACACCGTTTGGCAAAAGGAGATGGAAGACGATTTCCCGTACGTAGAGACGGACGACCAGCTTGCTGCGATAGCCGAGATAAAAAAAGACATGGAATCTGGCAAGGTCATGGATAGGTTGCTATGCGGCGACGTGGGCTACGGCAAAACCGAAGTGGCGATGCGAGCAATCTTCAAGACGATAGTCGAGGGCAAACAAGCCGCGATTTTGGCGCCGACTACCATTTTGGCGCAGCAGCATTACAATCTTTTGCGGGCGCGGTTCAATAAATTCGGTATAAAAATAGATATGTTGTCGCGTTTCGTCCCGTCCGCCGAAATAAAAAAATCGCTCGAACGGATAAAAGACGGCGCGACGAGCGTGGTGGTCGCGACGCACAGGATTTTGGGCAAGGACGTTATTTTCAATGATTTAGGACTGCTCGTATTGGATGAAGAACAGCGTTTCGGGGTGGAGCACAAGGAGAAATTGAAAGTCTACCGCGAGAACGTCAATATACTGAGTTTGTCCGCTACGCCGATACCGAGGACGCTCCACATGGCGTTATCGGGTATTCGCGATATTTCCACTTTGGAAACGCCTCCCAACAACCGCCTGCCCGTGGAGACGTACGTCACCGAGTACAACGACAATTTGCTTATTGACGCGGTAAGAAAGGAAATTGCAAGGGACGGACAGGTGTTTTTGCTGTACAACCGCGTCCAGTCGATAGAAAATTTTTATAGGCACGTCACCGAGCTTTTGCCGGAGGTCAGCGTAATCTATGCCCACGGACAACTCGACGAGGACGTTTTGGAAGACAGGATCAGGGAGTTTTACGAGAACCGCGCGCAAGTGCTCATTTCCACGACGATTATCGAAAACGGAATAGACTTGCCAAACGCCAACACTCTTTTCGTCATAGAAGCGGACAAATTGGGTTTAAGTCAGCTTTATCAGCTCCGCGGTCGCGTAGGACGAAGCAACGTGCCGGCGTACGCGTATTTTACCGTTCCCGAGGGGCGGGTGCTTACTACCAACGCAACGCAACGGCTGGAAGCGCTTATGGACAATACCGACTTGGGCAGCGGATTCAGGATAGCTATGCGGGATTTGGAGATACGAGGCGCGGGAAATTTGCTTGGGCGCGAACAGCACGGGCAAATGGAAAGGGTCGGCTACGAAATGTATTTGAAATTGATAAAAGAGGGCGTGCAGGAGGCGCAGGGCGTGGAAACCGCCGAGGAACGCGAGGTGGAAATCAAAATAGACGCCGACTATGCGCTTGACGAAAAGTATATTCCCGACAGCAAAGGCAGGGTGACGTTCTATAAAAAGGTCAGCGCGCTGACGTCGAGAGAAGAGGGGCAGTATTATTACGACTACCTGAAAAAAAATTACGGCAAGCCGCCCGAGTGCGTGCGGACTATCATTCGAGTCGGCATTATAAAAAATCTTGCAAAAACGTTGAAGATTGCCAAAGTTACCGTTTCGAAAAAGGGCACGGGGCTGGAATTTACCGATTCGTCCTGTTTGGGAAACGCGAGACTCTTCGAGGCGATAGACAAGTACAAAAAATACGCGGTTTTGAGTCCCGCCGACCCGCCGGTTATCGTTTTCGACGCAAAAGCGGCGAGCGTAATAAACGCCGTGAAGATGATATTGGACTTTTTGATAACGGCCGCGGGTTGATAATTACCGCCCGAAATCGATTTTTTATCGCGAGGGCGGGTGACGAACCGCTTTTTTTCGACTGACTTATATATTTATATATAATATTACTTGATTTTAATTGCCGAGTGGGGTATAATCGTAAATACGGAAATTTACCTTTTTAGAAAAGGAGTCGATATGAAAAAGAAACTTATAGTGTTAACGTTGGTGGCGGTACTTGCCCTTAGCACGGTACTTACGGGCTGTACCTTCTTCAAACTTAACAAAGAAAGACAAGCCAACGGGATTATGGCGACGGTAAGCGACGAGTATAACGGACAAACCATCGAATTGACGGTGTCCCGCAACGAACTCATCAGCTACGTCTCTTATATCATCAACCTTTACAGTCAGTACGGTATGAGTTACGACGCGGAAAGTTTGGTGAATCAGGGTTTGGACGCTTTGATTAATCAAAAGTATATGGTTATTCAGGGTATGAAGTACCTTATGAGTTTGGAGCACCGCAAGGCGGTCGCGTATTACAATACCGAAGAATATCGAAAAGAGTTCGGCGACAAATTGACTCCGGAGGGCGTTTTGACGCTTGCCGAGAGATATTCGACGATTGCGAGCACGAACGAGTCGTTCGAATCGGATATTAAAGAAGTCGTCGAAACCAAAAACGACGAATGGAGAGAACGCGAGGTGAGCAACGCCAGAGAAAGACTTGCGTTTTTGTATTCTCAAAATTATTCGGTAAAGGAAAACGGCACGGCTGTTTATCATAAAGTCGGCGATGAATTTAAGGAGGGGCTTTACCAAACGGCGTTTATTTACGACGCGGAAAAGACCGTAGAGACCGATTACAAGTCGATTTATCTTAAAATAGATTTGTCTAAGAGCGGAGCGGAAGACGAGAGCGTGTATTTGCCCGTTTCCGAATCCGCAGTTACGACGGAAGTCGACTCCGAAGCCGACTTTATCAGCAATTACGTTACGACGAAAATTTGTTCGGTGACTTACGACGAGCCGACCAAGGACGAAGACGGCAACGACGCTACGGAAACGCATACCGCAAAGGCAACGTTTACTCTCGTTACGCCCCGTACGACGTACGTCGGCACCACAGAGGAGGACGCCAGAGACGACGCTACTTTGCTTAAAGAGGGTTCGATAAAGTTCCGTTACAACGACTTTACGAATTTGACCGAAGAGCTTCAAGAGATAGTTGACAAGGGCGCTATTTTCGAACACACCAAAGAAGTTTACGCCAGCGACGCCGAAAAAGACGCTTACCGTCAATTCCGCGAGAACCAAAAGAGCTTGCTCATAGGTTTCAACCCCGACAACGACGACTATTACAATTCTTTGGGTTATTACTACACGTCCGCTTTCGAAAGCGCGGTTTTGAGCGCGGTTCAGCACGAATTGAAGTATGCGGCGCTCACGGAGAAGCCCATAACCGATAAGGATATAGAAGCTCAGTACAAGATACTGGTGGAAAAACAAAAAGAAGAGTATTCGGTACTCGACCAAAAGGCGCAGGTAGAGAAGTTTGCGGATACGATAAAGACGGATTTAAGTTCCGCTTATTACGTTCCGATAGACGCGTTGCTCAATCAAGAGTTCGAGTATAACGGCGAAACGTATACTTATGCGACCGAGAAGGACGGCAAGTATACTATTAATATGTTCTATATCGCGCATATCCTCTTTAAGTGGGAGGAAGAGTTGAAGTCCGATATGGAAAAATATATTAAGGATAGAGGCGACGAAGAAGTTAAGGAGATAAAGTCCAACTTTATTCAGTATCTCAAAACCAACAAGAGCGTTCTTGCTTACGCTACGGCGGACGAGAAAGGCGACAAGTTGGAGGACGCGTTTTTCGTCAACGAGGACGGAACGATTGCAAAATTTGCGGTCCGCGACGTTATAGCGGAACTTAAAGACGCGTTGCAGGCAAGCGACGAGCCGCTCGAAGTCTTCAAAGATTATATGACTTACTTCAACGACGACAGCGGTTCGATGAACAGCGACTTGGGATATTTCGTAGCGATGGGCGACATTGCGCATTCCTACGACGGCGACGATTTCCCGAATATGGCCAAAAACTTGTATTTGGAACTCTTAAAGAACGGCAATCCCAACAACGCGAAAGAAATTTCCGCGGACGCGTTTACGAGTTACGGCTTGCATATCGAATATATCAGTTTTGCGCCGTTCTACGACATCGAACTCACTCCGGAAGGCGGCTTGGGTATCGATTTCGCGCTTGACCTTAAAGGCACGGTTTTCGGAACGTCGATAAAGACCTCTTTGGAGAACAACGTAAATTCCAATGAGTATTCCGCATGGTCCGGTAACTACGACAGCGACGTCGCATTGGAGCACGCGACTAAGGACGGCAAGAAAGTCAGCCAACTGTTAAAGGACTTGGGAATAAAATAAAATAAATTTATGAAAATTTTAATAATAAACGGACCCAACCTCAATATGTTGGGGACGCGTAAAAGAGAAATTTACGGCACGGACACCCTAGATGATATAAATAAATATATCGCGGGGTGTTTTCCCGCTATTGAGTTTGAATTTTATCAAACCAACCACGAGGGCGCGATAATCGACAAGTTGCAGCAAACCACTGCCGACGGCGTAGTTATCAACGCGGGCGCGTATACGCACTATTCCATAGCTATTCACGACGCAATCGAAGCGAGAGAGAGTTTGCCGTGTGTCGAAGTACATTTGTCGGATACGATGAAAAGAGAAGAGTACAGGCACACGTCTTTTTTGACCGACGTTTGTCGGGCGACGTTTGCGGGATATGGGAAGGACAGCTATATTAAAGCGGTTGAGTTTTTGACGGAGGGAAGATGAATTTCGACATAGAGCTCGTCGGTAAAGTCGGGAGCATGGCGCTTATAAACAAAGAGCACGACGACATCGATTACAATATAATAGCAAGAATAAGCCGAAGCTTACGTCCGGGAGTCATATGGATTACCAGCGGCGCGGCGGAGATAGGAAGGCTCGATTATATCAAGCGAACGGGCAGGGAACTCCTCGGCGACGACGACGAGATAAAAGCCGATTATGCGGCGGAAGGGCAAAGCGTGCTTATGGCAAATTACCGTCAGTTTACAAACAGCGGCGTTTGCTTGCGCCAGATTTTGGTCGAGCACAATCATTTTAACGACGCAGCAAAAAAAGAGCATTTAAAGAGGATGCTTTTGAGATGCCCTGCGCAGGGCGCCGTTCCTATTATAAATTATAACGACCCCGTAAGCGACGTGGAGGTCAGGAACTTCGAAATAAACGCATTGCGCAAGGCGGGAAAGAGCCCCGTCGAATGCGTGGATAACGACGAAACCGCAAGTCAGGTGGCGTGCCTTGTCCGTCCGAGGTATCTCCTTATTTTGACGGGCGTGGACGGCATTTATACCGACAAGGACGACGCAAACACGTTGGTAAGCGAAATCCGCGGCAAGGACGTCTACGAGCTTATTGCCAACGTCGAGCACTACCAAAACTATTGCGACGGCGCAAGCAGAAAGGGCGCGAACGGCGCGCGCGCGAAATTGGAGTACATAAAAGAGCCGTTAAAGCAGGGTACGACCGTATTTATCGCCAACAGTAAATATAAGATAGACGAGATTTTAAGAGGGAACGTGCCGAGTACGAAGATTTTTGTTTCGTAGGATAGGCGCAGGACTTTGACGTGAAGGGAATGAAGCATTTCCTTACGGCAACATGAAGAGTCTACGACATGAAGCATTGCCTGACGGCAATATGAAGCGCGTCTAACGACGCATTAAGGATAAAGTTAAAGGATAGATTTATTTTTTACAGTCTATCCTTATTTTTTTAAAATTATTTCCGCACAAATATGTGCAAAATGCCAAACTTGTATAAAATTGTGGTAAAATTTTCATAAGAGGTGTATTTATGAATAAATCGAAAATTTTAGAATTAGTTTTCAGTGGCGAAAATTACGCCGAAAAGATGAAAATGCACGATAACGAAACGTATACGAAGTGCTATAAAGAACTTGAACAAAAGCTTGAAAAACTTTGCGAGGGTATGTCAAAGGATGAAAGGCATGATTTTTTGTGGGATATTTTTATGTTACAGGGAGGAATAGAAAGCGCAGCATCCGAGGAATTTTTTAAAGAGGGGTTTAAGCTTGGAATGACTATTGCTGCACAATGTTTTTTGGATTAATTGTAGAAGGACGAGCGGGTGGGAGAACCGAGGGCGGTGGAGTAATGGGGTATTTTTTTCGAAACCGAAGGGAAGTTTACTGGAGTAAACGACTGCGCGGCTTCGGAAAAGCAACCGAAAACTTAAATGAAAACATCCGCCATTTCTGACGGATATATTCGTTAAGAATATTTTGTTATCTCGTTTTCGGTTGCGTAAAGAGCCCGTTAATACGCCGTTCTACAGGAATAGCTTCATTTCTTCGAGATTATTCTGCAATACTTTCAGCATATCCTCTGCAAACGAATTTTCTCTGCCCTCGTCGGACGCCTTGTTTATTACCTTTATGAGAGATATAATTCCCATATTTATCCCTTGTATCATTATTTCCGCAAGCTTGGACGCGGACTTATCCTTTAAAGTGTTTACCGTCGTCGTAAGGTACATCATGCCTTTGGCAAAAAGCGACGGTTCGTCCAATTCTATATTGTTTTGTTCGGCGTAAAGCTCTATATCTTTTGCTATTTGCGAATAACTTTTGTATTGCTTGATGAGGACGTTTCTAAATCCCTTATCCGAACTCAGCGGGCGCAGTATCTCTATGCTTTCCATACCTACGGTCGCGTTTTTGTAGACTTCTTGAAGTTCGCCTTTGCCTAAATTCAACTCGCTGTCTTTCAAGTTTTCCGCTTCCTGCGCTAACTCCCTTATTTTGTCGCCTCTGTTCGTATATTTGGCTTTCGGGCGCTCGTATTCCTGCGTTTGGCAGTCGCAATCGCTTATTTTGCGGTTTTGACGACAGGTGCATTCGCCCTTGTCCGAATCTATGCAATCGCAAGCCGCGTTTTGCCTCGTTTCGTAATCTTTTCTTTGCTCGCTCATATTTCCTCCGTTCTTTCTTATCGTGCTTAATTTTCAAGAAATTATTCACGCTAAGCTTAAACGCGCCGACCTTTTTTTGTAAATACGCGTTGATTAAGGCAAAGAACTTTCGCAAGGTGTTTTTCAGGACTAACCGCATGACGGCAAATCCTGCGAAGAAGCAAAAGAAACAGTAAAATTTTAATTGTCCGTGAAAAAATTTTTCGGCAAGGAACAAAAACGCCGCGCCCATAAAGCACACCGAAAAGAAATCGCACAAAAATTGCATCAGTTTAACGCGCGTGAGTTCTTTGAACATATAAAGCAACTCGTACACAAGATACGACAGCAATCCGCCCGATAGAAAGATAAGCCCGATATAAGGCTGTTCCAGCGACGAAAATATCATTTGAAAAGTCTTTTTACAAAGCTTATTTTTTCGCCCTTATCGTGATAGGTGACGGACGAGAGTTTTCCGTCCATATTCAAAATCCCGCTCTTTAATTCCATATCTTCCAGTTTAAAACCGCTACCTTTTAGCGTGAGCGACGAATCGAATAGGCGAAGTTCCGCGCACCTTTCGTCAAAGCAGTCTACGTTTACTACGCCGCTTATGCAAATTTTACCGTTTTCGTAACGGAATGAATGTAACGTGTTTTTATTGGTCGTTTCGTTCATATATACCTCTTTTTGAAATATATATGAATTCCGACCAAGAGTTATGCGTTTAAAGACGCATTATTCAGTATAGGGTGGGTGGGCGGAGCGTTTAGCCATAGATTACCGGCTCATGCTCCGGCAAACTGTCGCCCATCTCGCCGATTTTGCCTTCCAAATAGCGGCAAATTTGTTTTCTTTGCTGTTTCATAGGTACGGTAGGGTCGTATTCTATCGGTTCGCCGACGACTACCGTATGCAAGTTTTGGGCGCAGTACGTCGGGTAGAATTTCATTTTTTTGCCGGTTCTCTGATAATAGGTTTCCGCAACCATAGGGAAGCCCGCATTAAATTCGTAAACGTAGCGGTTTACTTGATTTTCCGTGCGTTCGGGGAAGATAACCTGCGAAATGCCTTCATCCATAGTCCGCATGCTCTTTTCGAAAGTGACGTCCATAACCAGTTTTACTTGATGGAAGACCGGTATGGGGTCCAGTGCGCGGAACGTTCGGATAATTAGCGGATACAAAATCGCCGCAAGGGGGCGCAAGAACTTGCGCTTGCCGCCTAAGATTTTTTTCATAAAGTGGTTCCAGCAGTCGCCGTAGAACATAAAATAATAGTTCGCCCAAACCCTTACTTTCTTTTTTTGCAAAATGAAATGAATCGGCGCGTATGCTTTGGTGTGGTTGCATACGTAGAAAACGGGCTCGTCGTCGGCGGGTTTTTCCGTTTGCCATATCACCTTATCTCTCGGGAAAAAGAGTTTGACAAGACCTCTTACAATGGAGTAAAAGGGATGAAATTTAGCCGTCTTTTCACAGCGTTTAACTATTTTAGCGTAATCAGTCATAGCCCTATTATACATATAATCCAATGCATATTGCAAGAAAATTTTGGTGAAATAGATAAAATATCCGCAAAAGTATTTTTTTCGGCAACGATATTGTTGCAAATTATATCGGAAATTTATATAATAATAGTTAATTATTTTATATATATACCGAAAATATCGCGGAGGGGATATGACTAACGTAATGGACACCCTGAGAGAGAGGGGATTTATAAAGCAAACCGTTTACGAGGACGAATTGTACGAGCTTCTCGGCAAGCAATCCGTGCCGTTTTATATCGGATTCGACCCGACGGCGGACAGTTTGCACGTCGGACATTTCCTCGCGCTTATGGCGATGAGCCACATGCAAAGGGCGGGGCATAAACCTATCGTTTTGATAGGCGGGGGTACGGCAATGGTCGGCGACCCGTCGGGAAGAAGCGATATGCGCAGTATGATGACTAAGGAAACGATTGCGCACAACTGCGCCTGTTTCAAAACGCAAATGGAGCGCTTTTTCTCTTTCGAGGGCGACAACGCCGCGGTTATGGTAAACAACGCCGACTGGCTGCTCAATTTAAATTACGTTGATTTTTTAAGGGACATAGGCGTGCACTTTTCGGTCAACCGCATGCTTACCGCAGAGTGCTTTAAACAGCGCATGGAAAAAGGACTCAGCTTTTTGGAATTTAACTATATGCTCATGCAAAGCTACGACTTTTTGGTGTTGTGCCAAAAGTACGGGTGCCTGCTTCAATGCGGCGGGGACGACCAGTGGTCGAATATCCTTTACGGCGCGGATCTTATCAGGCGGAAAGAAGGGAAGAGCGCGTTTGCCATGACGTTCGAATTGCTCACGACATCCGAGGGCAAAAAAATGGGCAAGACCCAAAAGGGCGCGGTTTGGCTCGACCCGAAAAAGACTTCGCCGTACGAGTTTTACCAGTATTTCAGAAACGTCGACGACGCGGACGTAAATAAGTGCATGCGGTTTTTGACTTTTATCGATATGGCGGAAATCAACGAACTGACCGCGCATATGGACGAGAGAATGAACGCGGCAAAAGAAAGACTTGCGTACGAGGTTACGAAAATAGTCCACGGAGAGGAAGAGGCAAAAAAAGCGCAAACGCAGGCTCGCGGGGCTTTCGGCGGCAACAGCGACGACCTTCCGACGGTGGAAGTTGCGCTGAACTCTAAAAACGTAGTGGATATACTTTGCGAATTGAACCTTGCAAAATCCAAGGGCGAGGCGAAACGCCTGATAGACGGCG
>CAYVEU010000016.1:0-19163 GCA_964450015.1 uncultured Christensenella sp.
GCCTCTCATATTGTCGGTTATCACGGTCAAGTCGTCGACGCCCCCGCCCAATACCAGCGTATTGGTCAAATCGCCCGCAATATAGACGGTCTCCTCGTTATCCGGCAAAAAGACCCGTTGCAAATCTCTTAAACCCGTAGGCGCGAATACCTTGTTTAACGTACCGCCGCAACGCAAAGACGATAATTGCGCCGCCGAGGCGGAAAAAAATTCGTTCTCCATAATTATACCTTCTTTATAGAATTTAGTCAACCGCGGTCGGCTGTTTTTTGCTCTCCGCTTACGCTATTCTATAAAGCAAAGATATATATTATGCTTGCGCAAAAAGTTGTTTTTTGTCGTTAAGTCATTCCCGTTAATACTCCGTCGCTATGGACGGTAACGTGTTCGTCGGCGCATACCGTCTGCTTCAATAATTCTATATCTTCCGCCGAGGCGTGTCCGCTCGTATGCAAGTCGATTATATTTATCCCCATTTCGCCGACGCGATTCAAAAATTCGGCGGTTGGTTCGTCTTTCTTGTAGCCGTTCCATATCGAGTATACAAGCGTTGCTCCCGATAAATCCATCCTTTTATACAATCTTTCCACGTGTTCGAGCATTGTCGCGCGCACGATCATAACGAACTTTTTGCCGTACACGATTTCTTTCCAACCTCGTTTGTTTTCGAACTCGAAGAACATATCCCTGCGCTTGCCGACCACCCGTCGCGGCGTAAAGGCGTAAACGTCTTTAAATACGTCGGGGCGCGGTATTTTTCCGCCCGCCGCCGTTGCTATTAAAGCGGTAAAGTTATCCTCGTACAAAATTCTGCCGCTGCGCTTTGCTGCGCGGTACACACTGACCAACCTGTCTATATTGGTTGCCGACTGCAACACGAAAACGGGCTTTTCGCTTTGCCTGATAATTTCGACAAGATTTTCTTCCAGTTCGCTTTCCGAAAAGCACGGCTTTCCGCTCCCGACGTTAGTCCCCTCGCATATAAGCGTGTTTACTTTGCGCGGAAGCCGCGAGAGCAACCCCTCTTTGTTTTTCCTGCCGTGAAAGCGAAAATCGCCCGTGTATAAAATACTTTTTCCGCCCGCCTCGAATAAGAGCATATAACTGTCAAACGCCGAGTGATCGCATAAAAACGGCGTAATTTTTATCCCTCCGACAAAAAACGCTCTGCCGTTTCGGTAAGTCTTAACGTTGTTTGCGACGGTTTTATCTAAGTATTCGCTCATTGCTTTTATAATACGGTACGCGCCGTTGCCCATATAAATAGGACAGTCTTGTTTTTGCCCGATAAGTCCCGCGTGGTCGGCGTGGTAATGCGATACTATAACGGCGTTATAATGCGAATTTATAACTCTCTTTTCCGTATCGCTGAGTTCCTCACCGCCGTCTATCGCCTTGCCAAGCTCCACTAAAATTTTAGTCTCGCCGTAGATAATCTCAATCAAATTTTCCCCGATTTTATCTTTGCCGCGCAAAACGTTGTATGCAAGGGTTTTCCTCGATACTTTTTTTCGTGAAGAACAAGAAGCGCAAACGTAATGCTCGTCTCGGCATAATTCGTAATTTTCGATATCGAACAGTTCCGCAATCTCGTCGATCGCCTCCTGCGAAACACATTCATCCGCAAATATACGGTGCCTATCTCTATTCACGTCATACAAAACTCGCCCGCGCGGATATTTGCAACAATCGTCTCCCAAACTTTTTACTTCGTCATCCCAAACTTTAAAGTGTGAGTACGGGTAATTTATAAATCCTCTGCCGTCCGCTTCGTTGGTATAATATCCCTTTTTAAATTCCAAAACGCTCCCCTCGTCGATTTCATTGGGTATCGCCCAAAAGATTCCCACGTAAACCAATTTATCTTCCATAACCCGCCCCCCAAACTTTTGCGGCTTGCTCCGCATATTATATTAATAACCATAAATTTTCCGAAATGTCAAGTGATTTTAGTTTGTTAAATATTTAAATTTACATATCGTATGTCGAAAATTAAAGGCGGAGCGATTCCGCCTTAATGTATTTTTAATACTTCTCAACTCTGATCTTCCATTTATCTATGAGCTTTTCAAGATTGGGGCGATTTTCTAAATCGTCATATTCTTTCGCAGCTTGGCTACCTTTCGGCACCCAAATCCCTTTTTTGATTTTTGTCTTTTCGGTAGTTTGGACGCGCTCGTGTTTAGAACTTAACGTCGTAAGCAATACCTGCTTTTGCGGTTGCAAACATCTGTAATACGTTTCGATTTCCAGCACGCAACGAAGTAACGTTTCGGGGGATTCGCCACTCCGCCCTTTTACCTCTATGAGCCATAACGTATCGTTCACATCATCGTAAGCGACTAAATCGACGTTAATTTTAGTATTGCTGAATATATTTACCTGATAATTAATAATTTTACCGAACGGGCTAAGTTCGCTATTTCGATTTTTATATTTTGCAAGGCAAAACCGTTCCTCTTTTCTCGGCGAATCGGCGCTTTTCGTCGTGCCGTCATGCCCGGAGAAATTAAAAGTCTTCCTTTCTTGTCCGCTGGGGATAGCCAACAGATTTGAATCTTTCAACACGCTTTCGGCGATAATTTCCGAATAGTACTCTCCGCCGTCAGTTTCTTTATCTTTTGCAGTCGTGCCTTTCCAATTGACGCACGCCATTTGATAGAGCGATTTCGTTTTAACAATTTGTTCGACTTCTTTTCGCGTGTACTTATAGCTCATATCTTTCTCCTTTATTTTTTGATAAAATTGCTTGCTGTTTTTATAGTAGTCAACTCGTCGTTAAACCAACACTGTTCGGAGTCGTAGCCGCCGTATATAAATTTATACAGATACCCAAAGCACGCACCTATTCCGCGTTTGGCAATCGCAGTCATTTTTTTGTTGAATACGTCTTTTTTAAGATAATCACGCTCGTGTAAAATAAACGATTTTAAAGGCGGAACGCCCAGTACGTCGTTTGCAAACTTAATATTGGCAAGCAATGCTTCGTCTTTTAATAAGTTTAAAAAGAGTTCGTAATACTCGCGCTCCGTCGTAATGAACTTTTCCGAGCCCTTGTACGTTTTCAAAAACTTTTCTTCATCCCAATTTATTTTCTTGTTTTCCATATTGAATATTATATATTGAAAAATTCCTTCTGTCAATGTGCAAATCCCAAATTGTTGATAACCCAAGCAACTCCGCCCTCTTCGTTCGACGGCGCGATAACGTCCGCGACTTTCTTTACCGCTTCGCTTGCGTTGCCGACGGCTACGCCCGTGCCGGCGTACTCAATCATCGGCAAATCGTTTTCGGAGTCGCCTATACAGATTATTTCGTCTTTGGTTATTCCGTACTTTTTCGCAAGACTGTCAACCGCAACCGCCTTGCTTACGGTTTTGGGGATGATTTCTATTATGTAGGGTTTACTCGTGTTGATTCTGAACTTGTTGCCGAAATGCTCTTTGAGTTCGCTCATTATCGCGGAAACGCGGTTCGGGTCTTCGAGCAATAGGAGTTTAGGCGGGCGCAGTTTTTCGCTATCGATATACTCGGAAAGCGGAGTAACCGTTTCTTTAAATTCCGCTTTGGAAATCCTGCCGTACAGTACTGTATAATCGTTTGCCTTCTGCGTGACGAAAATATCGCCGACGTAGGTTTGATAATAAAACCCGCGTTCTTCCATAAATCTTCCTATCTCAACCGCGGCTTCGGTGGGAATACAAATTTCGTCCGTCACGGTATCCGTAGATAAATCGTAAGTTACCGAACCTTGATAGGATATAAGCTCGCCTTTTAAGCCGAGCTCCTTTGCAATAGGCACCGCGCCTACGGTCATTCTCCCCGTGACGATACAAAACTTCCCGCCCGCTTCGGTATACTTTTTTACCGCCGCTTTGACTTCGTCCGTCAAACGCCCGTCGTCGGTTATCAGCGTGTCGTCCAAATCACTGCATATCAGTTTATATTTCATGGTTTTCTCCTTCTCTCGAATTACTGCCGAAAGCGCAGTCGCGCGTCAGGTGGGCAACAGGCGGGCGCCGACGACGGGCGTGTACACCGTCGTACATAACCGAGTCGCCGTACCGCGCGTAGCCCGCATCACGTGATGAATGCACTTCCGTTTTAGCCTTCTTTCTTAAAAAATTCCCTTATGTTCTTAACGTCGTTCTTTCCTATGCGCGGAACCGATAAAAGCTCGTTATCTGTTGCCTTAGCTACATTTTCAAGCTTTTTGAAGTGCATAAGCAATGCCCGCGCTTTTTCCTTTCCTATGCCGGGGATTTTGGTGAATTCGCTCTCCGTCATCTGCTTGTTTCTCAAATTCCTGTGATGTGTTATCGCAAACCTGTGCGCCTCGTCCCTTATCCTTATTATCAGTTTTAAAGCAAGGCTTGCTCGCGGCAAAATTACGCTCTCGCTTTGATTGGGCAAAAACACTTCTTCCTCGCGTTTGGCAAGGCTTATAAATTGTATATCCGTCGCCCCCGCTTCTTCCGCAGCGCGCAGAGCGTAGCCCAATTGCCCTTTGCCGCCGTCGATTATTATAAGGTCGGGTTTTGCGCCGAAAGATATATCCTCGCTGTTTCCGACCTTTTCCAGTCGGCGCAACAACGCTTCGTGCATGGACGCAAAGTCGTTATTGCCGACGACCGTCCTTATCTTAAAGTGGCGGTAGTGCTTGGACGCTTTTTCGCCGTCGATAAAGACGACCATGCTCGCGACCTTGTTCGTACCGCTTATGTGCGAAATGTCGTAGCACTCCATACGCTTGGGCGGTCGGGATAAATTCAAAAGATTTTGCAGTTGTTCGACCGCGCCCAAGGTCATTTCCTGATACCTGTTAAAGTGCTCCATCTGCCTTGACAAGTACTCCGTCCCGTTGGTTTCGCCCATTTCCACAAGCTGTTTTCTTATCCCCGAAACGGGTACGTTTATTGCGATTTTGCGCTTTGCCAAAGAGCTTATATAGTCGGCAAGCTCCTCTTTAAATTCGGGCTCTTCGCTTACGATTATTTCGTTGCACAGCACCGGATTTTTGCCGTAATACTGCATAATAAAGGAAGCGAGTCCGTTTGCCCTTTCCACCTCGTAATACGGATAGTTGTTGCCGCCTAAGAACTTACCGCCGCGAACCGCGAAGCAATTGACGACCGAGTACATTCCGTTGGTGACGAAAGTGAACACGTCGATATTCAAGTCCTGCTTGAACGGAATAGTCTGACGGCGGACGAGCTTTTCCAAAACGTCCAATACCTCTTTATAGTGCATGGCGAGTTCGAACTCTTCACGTTCGGCAAATTTCGCCATCTTGTCTTTCAATATCTCTTCGACGAACCGATCGTCGCCGTTTAAAAATTTTATAACGTCGGCAATCACTTTCGCGTACTCTTCCTGCGTCACCTTGTCGGAGCACGGCGCAAGACACCTGTTGATGTGATATTCGAGGCACTCCTTTTTCGGCATGTTTTTGCAGCTTCTTACCGGAAAAACCGTATGGATAATATCCAAAATGTCCCTGACTCTAATCCCCAGCATATACGGTCCGAAGTACTTTGCGCCGTCGCTCCGCAACCGGTAGCAAATTTCTATCCTCGGAAACTTTTCCTTGACGTTTATCCTTATATAGGGATAGCTATGGTCGTCCTTCAAAAGAATATTGTAAGGCGGATTGTGCTCTTTTATGAGGTTGTTTTCCAAAATAAGCGCTTCGTACTCGTTTGGCGTAATTATATAGCGAAAGTCTTTGATTTTCTCGACTAACGCCATGGTTTTTTCCGTCTTTACGCTGCTGTGAAAATACTGGCGAACTCTGTTTTTGAGTTTTTTTGCCTTGCCGACGTAGAGTATGTTTTCATACTCGTCAAGCATAATATAAACGCCGCTTTTATCCGGCAAGGTTTTCAGCTTATCGGTAATAACGCTCATATAAAAATGATACCACAATTTAGGTGTTTTTACAATAAATAAGCCGTAGATGACTTTCGTTAAATTTCTTGCGCGCTGTTTTATACGATTACGCAATCAGCTGTTCTGCCGTACGTATCGGAGCATTAAAATTTCACTCTTGACTTGCCTATAATAGTCGTTATAACTATAATGCAATCCGTAGGTTTTATCGGAAGCGGCTAAAACTTCGTCTACGGTCTGCGGAACGGGCAATGGTTGCAAATCGGCAAATCCGTCGGCTTTTTCCAAAACCGAATACGTACTTTGCGTTAAGTAACGTTCGGCTATCTGACAAAACGCAACAAAATCGCACTTGTATTCGGGCGGCTGATACGCAAACCAACCTTTGGCTTGATCGACGTAGCAACACAAATCGAGCAAAATCGACAAATCTTTCTCCACCGCTTCCTGTCTTTCCGCTATACCGTTGTTTACAGTTTGCATTCGCGCAAACAATTCCGTGCGCTCTATCGTTGTTTTGACTGCCTGTAAAACGCCGTCCGTCATTTCGTCTATAAGCTCCGGCACGTCCAAATCGAACGCCTCGTGCGAACAGCAAGTAAATATACGTTTTTCGTTGCTGTATAAAGTCAAATTTTCCAAAATATACCCGTTTCCGACTTTAAACGCGCCTGTAAGGGTGCTCCTGCGTATATGCGCTTTAAGTTCATCGGTCAAGCGGAAATCAAACAGCATACCGCACATACCAAAAGATTCGCCCTCGCGGCTCGAAATATATGCGGAGATAATATCCTCGTATTCCGTACCGTACAAGTCGTAAATATTTTGCAACCCGCAGTTTTTATTGCCGAGCAAGGTCGCTTTATCGCTGTTTTGCAAAAATAACTCGATCACGCAATTTTCCACTTCGGGCAAAACGTTATACATCGGAATATCGAAAAAATTCATACTCTATTTACCTCCGCTAACTTAGCCAACAAAACACAGCGTGCTGTATTTTATCGTTAAAACGATAAATTGATCATTACAAGTTAATTATTTCTGAATCGCGTTCTAAGCTTTTGCTTCTTCAAGGGTTGCTTCCAGCTTAAAAATTACGGGGCGTAGCCCGTCGTTACAACAGCAAATTGCCACCCCTTTTTCTTTTATCCAATCACCGTAATAAAACAAACCGTCTTGTGCTCCGTGGGCTAATGCGAAAACGTACTGATATATAGCTTTCCAAGCTTCATCGCATAATCCGTCCGGTTTTGCATAATCGGCATAGAATATTTGCCCTTCTTTGTGGAAAGGACAAGAAGACAATCCCTCAACGCCGTATTGTTGCGCCAATTCTTTGTCAAACGTTGTTTTTAGGACCGTTATTTTGACTTTATTCATTTTATAAGTTCTCCGCTAAATTATCGCTTGCCACATTATATCTAAATTCCAATCAAAAAACAAGGAAAACCGAACTGTTTTCCTTGTTTTTATCTCCATTAAAATTTTTTTAACATTAATTAGGCTATGGGTCCGAATACAGTATTGGCAGTCACCCATTGTTTGTAACGAAGCGGAAGCATAAACAGTGCGTAAATACCTATCGTAATGACGCTGAAAAAGCCCCAAACGAAGCATTTTTTCAAAAAGTCGCCCGCTTTTCCGTCAAATTCCAAGGGTATGCCGACTAACGTAGTATTGCGGCATTTATACCTATTCCATATACAAACCGCGTTCGGCAAGCCGACAAACGGGATTATCGATAGAAACGCACATCCTATCCGTAAGAAAAAATATTTACCCGCAGTGCCCGTAAATCTCGATTTCAGGCTTCTTTTTCTGCTTCTTTGTTGCTGATACACTTTGTTACCTCCGTCTTATATATTCTATCATTGTTTTAACTTGCCGTCAATATCTTATAATCGAGAATTTGTTTCTCTTGATTTTGAGGACGTAAAGAAATACGATATCTCCATTTCTAGAAGCCGCAACGGTTTCTTATCGATATTATATCGTTTTGCAAATGGAACTTTAAGCACAATTCCTCGAAATTGTAGTTAAACCGCCTATTTAGGTCGCGGAAAATTTCCACTACGATGTCGTAGTAATAGTCGCGCACGCCGAAGATGCTTATTATATGGTCGTAGGAATACTGCTCGACTCTGTTGAGTTCCACGATGCACTCCATAAGCAAAACGTTCCTGTCCTCGCCGAAAAGCTGCATAATATCGACGCTTTCGCTGAAACTGTGCCCGCGCCGCATCATCATATCGCAAAGAGTGGAGATGAGCACGTCTCTGCGTTCGCCTTTCTTAAATCCCAACGCTTTTGCCGCTTTCTCATAGCCTACGCGGCACCTGTCGCATATGGAAGCCAACACGAAAACTACGACTTGCTCTTCGACGTTAGGTCTATCGAGATATCTTGCTTTCAAATCCTTTATCACCGCGCTTAACTTTTCCTTTTCCTTTATGCCGCTGCCGTAAGATTTTTTCGCGCCCATACCGAGTAAGGAAAGAAATTCTTGACGGCTCATATGTCCGCCGTGCTCGGCGATAATTACCGCAGTGCCGCCGCATTGTCCTTCGTAAAGGTAGCGATAACTGTTAAAGTCGTAGGAATCCGGCGCACACGGCGCAAGCGCATGAATATACGATATAGCTTCGGTAAGTTCTTCGGAGCGCAGCTTTCTCAGTTCATAGTCCACACGGAAAGGATAACCTTTGGACACTTTGCCGAAGTCGTATTCTGCGTCGTAACGGCTGTTTACTCTGGCAACGTATCCGTCGATAGCAGCCTGCGTATTGCCCTTGACTATAAAATGCGCCGTAGAATCGGTAATACAGTACGCAACAAGGCAAACGTTTTCGTCCGCCTCGTCTTTAAGCAACTTGATATACAGTCGTTTGTTTTTGCGTCCTTTCAGCGCGGCATATCCGTGCACCGAATCAACCGATACCTTAGCAAGATACCCTTGCCCTCTTTCCAAGATATTATTTTCCATATTCACTCCTTTCGTGTTGATAACTTATTTTACTCGCTGACGATTAGCGTAAAGTTCAAATCCACCGCTTCGCCGCCCATCGTAAAGCTGTTTGGCGTTGCTACTTTGACGTAGTAAGTGCCGATTTCCGTTATGCTTTCCAACGGTTCTCCCGAATCGTCGTAGAATTTAAGCTCGCCCTCGTCTATGGTTCTCGTACGTGCTTCCACCGTGCCGTACGCGTCCGCTTCGTCGTATCTTATAACCATATTAATACGCCCGCCGCGCGATATGTTAAGCACTCTTTCGCTCTCGTTCCAGTTGCCCGTGAAGATACATTCGGTGATCTCCTGCGCTCTGACTTCGAACGTTGCCGACATGAAATCGATATTATAGTTCTTGTGTCCGAGGCTTCCGACTGTTATGGCGTACGTTCCCGTACCGTGGTCGTAATCCGCTGTCAAAGCGAGTTTTCCGCTCAAAAGCTCCAAAACCCCGCCCAAGCGCAACGTTTCGCCCCTGTTTATTCTATACGTTATAAACTCGGGTGCGTCGCCGTAATAATTGCCTACGTTTATACCTTTGCGTACTTTTCCTGCGGTCATCGCCAAATTTTGAACTTTGATAAGTTCGTTTTCGACGGCGGTGAAAATATCGTTAAGGCGCTTAATATCCTCCGCCTTGTTCTCGTCGAATGCCGTAGTGACGTATACGCCTATTTCGAAGCCGTTCGCGTTGGGACTGAGCAAAGCGACTTCGCTTATTATGCCGCCCGTCAAGCTGTTTACGAGTCCTGCTAGATTGTCGTAGAGAAAATCTATCGCAGTGGAAGACACTCTGCTTGCCGCGGTGTATTTTCTGATATACGCAAGCTCCGTCGGCTTCTCCGCCGTAACGGATATAACCTTAGATATAATCGTGTATTTTTGATAGCAATAGTTTTCTTCCTTATAATAGTCGTTGCCGCTGACTTCCATAATGATATAGTAATCGTAACCGACCGGCGCAGGTTCTATATAACGGTTACCTGCGGCACGCATATTATTGCGCGGAACGTAATTGTACGTAACTCCGTCGTTCATCAAAATTTTCATAAAGTCCGTTATCGCCCCGCCGTTTGCCTCGATATACGCGTAGATGTCGGCTTCCTCGATGAAGTCGACACTGCAAGCGTACCACAATTTCAGCTGTTCGCTGTTCGGCACCGCAAATTCGGGGATAAGCTGAATAGCCGTATAAGTAGCTTCTTTGACGTTGCCGTAGAAGAATATCGTATTTTGGTACTGGAACGTAAGTATCTGCCTGTTGAATACGGTTATCGAGAAGTTGGTTTGACATTCGCGATACGTCACGGTAAGCGTTTCTCCCTGCTTATCGAGGTCGCCTATGTTATTGTTGTAACCGGTGACCTTAACGCCGTCCGCGGTCATAACGACGTGCTTTTTCAGTTCTCTCCTCGCGCCGCCTTCGTAATACTCGAATATACAGCTTATTATTCCGCCTTCCAAGTCCAAAGCGCTTCCCGCAATATAGTTTACGCACGGCTCTTTTTCTACCGCTATCCGCATAGACGTAGAATAGACGACGTAAACGAAAACTTCCGCAGTGTAGACGCTTTTATATCTTATGGTAACGGGACGGTAGCCGAGCGTAGTTTCGCCCGTATTATAGCTTAGCATATCGTTAGTGAGTTCGACGTAGCCAACTTCGCCGTTTTCATAATGAACGGTGACGTATTTCGGGACTATTTTCCCGCTCTTTTCGTCATATTCGCTCAAAAACAGTTCCCAACCGCGTGCGGTTATCGACAAAACCGGCTTGCCGTCGTGAGTGCCCAGTCCGTCGTCGTCATAGGTTATTTTCGTTATTGAAAGCTCACTTTCGGTAACGGTTATAGAAATATCGGTGGAAACGTAAGTGTACCTTGCCCTGCCGCTTTCGTCGTACGTTACGGTGGTGTGGGAAAGTCTGACTGTTTTTTCGCCCTCTCTGTTTAAACTTCCTCTGATCTCGTTGCCCAACGCGTCTTTTTCGAAAATTTCGTACCACCAACCCTCGGTATATTGCGAACCTGCAAAATCGACTATTCCGTAAACCGTCACGGGCAATCCCGCGTTATATGCAATACTGAAACGGAAATCCGACAAGTCGACGGTTCTTTCCGTCGTGCGGTAAGCGTCCTTGCCTGTTTGCTCGACTTTTATGCCGGTTTCCAACCGCCGTCCGACGTTGATTTTTACCGAATTATCGTTGGTTTTTCCAAGATAAGTGAATTTTACGGGAATATCGTTCCCCACGACGTCCGTAGTGGAATCGTATATCATATTGGGCGTCGCCTGAATGGGCAATTCGGAACTTCCGTTCTCGTATTGTACGGTAATGAATATTCCGCTCAAATCCCAGTCTTCGCATTGAATATAAGAACTCTTGAAGTATTCCTGTCTGGTATTCACGCTTATCGACTTGATAACTTTCTCGATGACGTAGAACTTAACGTCGCAACTTGCGCTCTCGCCGTCCTCGTCGTAATAAGTAAGCCGCGCAACGTAATATTTGCCGTCATTGTAAATCTCGTCGGGAGTAAGCTTTTTTTGGTCGTTGACGTCGGGATACTCTATCTCTATACGCTGACCGAAGGGATTTCCGACGAGCGACTGGATGCTTACGCCGCTTGCCTCGTCGCCGATGATTTTAATTTGTTCGTTTCTGTACCTGACGCGTAAAACGCCGCCCGCTATATTTATGGGAGTGCTGTTCGACGCTTCGAACGCCATAAAAGTATCCATAGGCTCTTTCGACCACGCCACGGTAGCAATCGTCGCCGCTTTTACATTACAAGTCAATCTCACTGGCTCGACGTATTCCGCGTTGGGAATTGTGAAAGATACGGTCTTTGGTCCCAAAGCGCTGCAATAAAGAGTGCTTCCTTCGGTAAGCATATCCAAAGTCAAACCTATATTTTCGGACGTGTCGCCGTTGTTATAGGTTATGGTATATTCCATTGTGGAAATCGGTATCGTATCTCCCTTTTCGTACGTTCTACCGGTAATAACGTCTTTGTCCGCCATGATGTTCAGCCTGACGGGATACCGAGAAAGCACTCTAACCGGCATCGTTATGCCGTCCGCTCTTATTCCGCCGTAATAAACCCAAAGATTGTGCTGTCCGGGAGTGGATATGTTGAGTTCGTCGTGCCTTGCCCCCGCGCCGACCGTCGACAAATAGTATACGCATTGACTTTGCAAATCCCTGCCGTTTACGTTTACCGTTACCGTTATGGAAACCGTATAATTTTTGCCTTCGCCCAAAGACACCCAACGGTTGTCCCTGACGAAAAGATTGTTGCCGTTACCGTCCAACACGCTAACGTTCAATCTCACCTGACTTTCGTCGTAGTTATGGACAAGTCCGTATTTGAGTTCGTACTGCTCGGCCGGCAAATTCTTCACGTCGTCCGTACCCGTGAACTTCAAATCCGGTATTTCGTTCAAAAGATTGTCCCCGTCGCCGTTGATAACTTTGATAAGCGAACTGGTCATCTCGTAGTCGATGTGCTCGCCGTTGTCGAAATAAACCCTCACCATACCGGTGGATAAGTTTAACGTGTCGCCCTGAATTATATTCAGCCTGTCGCTGGCGTTCAACTGCGTAACGGGATATCTCAAAATCTCCATACTTTGATAGCTGCGCTCTTTTACGTTGATATTGAAAGAGCTTACGGGCGCCGTTTGAACGGTCACCTTGCCGCCGCCGGCTTCCAGTACCACGCCGCCGCCTCCGAGAGGAAACACGTTGTTGCCCGCTCTTCTTCCGAGAGATTCGTCGCTGAAAACTATATCGCCCTTTTTGCAAAAGATTTCCGAAACGTCGTAAGTGACTATCGTGCTCACTACCACCGTGCCGTTCACGGTAGAAGTAACCATTCCGTACGACTTGCTTACGGTGTCAGCCAAATTGGTGTTTGTCGCCAGTTCGGTTTTCGGCGTAACGTAATCGCCCGTGCCGACGCGCGCGTTGCCCGTGTAATTATAGGCGTATTCCGTGGGATAATCCTTGGGCAAATACGCAAGTTTTGCCGTCGTCGAGCCCGCTTCCGAATTGTCTACGTAATAAACGATGCTGTCTTTGACTTCCGCGTATTCCGTTTCGGGACTCATGCCGTTGTCGTAATAAACGCGCAATTTCATGCCGTCGAGGGTCAATTGCGCGGCAGTGTCCGCGTTCGGATTTTGATTGTAATTTTTAAATACCGACGTTTGCGTGGGCTCGCGCATAACGGAAATACCGGTAACGGTTTTCTCTATAAATTCCACTACGAAAAACAAATTCTCGCCGTTGTAGGGAACGTAAATATTTTGCTTGCCTATTTTCGTGTTGTCGTAGTCGGCAAGCATTTTCTCGTCTATATTGGTGGTGTAGGTTTTGCCGCCGTCGTACTTTATCAGCAACGTCGCGCCCGTCGTATCCACCTGCTCGCCCTCTACGTAAACCGTTTTATACGGAACGCTCGCTATCGTCACCTCGTCGAATTGAAGAGGCGCAACGCTTACCGTAAACGAGGTCGTAGCTCCGCCGTAAGTGACGGTAATGACTTTGTTTTCTTCCACGACGTTCATGTCGTATCCGCTGAGCATATCCTCGGTGAGATCTATCGTTTCTATTTGTCCGTCGTAATAAGTGACGATGAGAACCGCGTTTTCGATATTCAGCCTGTCGCCCTGAACGTATCCGCCTATTTTGTAAACGTTGTCGACCGCGATGCTCTTAACTTCCGCTTCCCGCGTGTGCACGGTCACGTCGCAAGCCGCGACGGCGAAAACAAGCAGTAATATTACGATTGCAAAAAAAAGTCTTTTTTTCATAGCTTCGAGCAGTCGAATTCTCCACTTAATAATATATATAATATTATACAACTGATTATAGGATTTGACAAGGGGTAAATTTATACAAAAAAGAGAATTGCCCTACGGGGCAAAGAAAAATGAAGACGGCACGAAATGCCTAATGAAAAATGAAGACGAGGCAAGGCCTCTAATGAAGTCGGCACTAAGTGCCTAATTAAGGATAAATATCCATAATGTGCGCAGCACACTTCATTAGCGAAAGCGACTTCATTAACGCAGTGTCTTCATTGGCGACAGCGACTTCATAAGCAAAATCGACTGTGTATAAAATTCCGCGTGACGAGCGGTCCGGCGAAGCGTTTATTTTATTTGCCAGTCTATCGGTTTTTCCCCGCGCTTAACCAAAATTTCGTTGACTTTGGAAAAGTGCTTGCAACCGAAAAAGCCGTAATGCGCGCTAAGCGGCGACGGGTGCGCCGCCTCTAAAATTATATGCTGCGGACGTCTTACCAGCATGAGCTTCTTTCTCGCCGGATTTCCCCAAAGCAAAAATATTATCGGCTCTTTCCTGTCGCCGAGCTTGGTAAGCACGGTATCGGTGAACGTTTCCCAGCCGTATCCCGCGTGCGACATCGGTCGTCCTTCCCTGACCGTAAGAATCGTGTTTAATAACAGCACGCCCTGTTTTGCCCACGGCAATAGGTATCCGTTTTCACCCATTTGGACGCCTAAATCCGCGCTTATCTCTCTATAAATATTCCTTAGCGACGGCGGAAGCCTAACGCCTTTTTTGACGGAAAAAGCCATCCCGTGCGCCTGTGACGGTTGGTGGTACGGGTCTTGCCCCAAGATAACGACTTTGACGTCTTTATACGGTGTCGCTTTAAAAGCGTTGAAAATATCGTACATCGACGGATATATTTTTTCCGCAACGTATTCGTGTTTTAAAAATCCGCGCAAAATTTTATAGTAGTCCTTGTCGAACTCTCCCGCCAAAACCTCGTTCCAATCGTTGCCGAAATCGACCATTTTTCTCACCTCTTTCACCGTCGGGTTGCTATTTTAATATTTTACCCTAAAAGTCGAAAAAGCGCAAGAGCAAACGGCACGAATCAATAACTTAATTCCCGCCCAAGCACAGCAAGCATAAGCACATAGCCAAAGTGTTTTTATCGCAACCGCCGTTATTGCAACCGCAACCGCAATCGCCGTCCGTTCCGTTGTTACCGGACAAAAGCAAAAGCAATAAAAGTGGTAAGGTATTGTTGCCGAACATAATTTCCCCCAAAAGAATTGATAATCTACAATATGCGCTTAGTTTCGCAATTGTGAAAAGTTTACAATAAATTTAAAAGTAGTGGACATAATAGAGTGCCTTACATTCCCGAATGATAACGCTCAAATGCAAAAAGGTTATTATTCTTATTTAACGTATATCGCTTTAACACTTAAAGCGGTTATTTTAGATAAATTCGGGAACTTTTCCGAAGCCTTCACCTACTGTAATAGGGGTATCCTCGCCGTGCTTGTCGCGGTGGGAAAGAGGAGCAACCTCGAAGTATCCCGCGAATGTGCGTAGCATATTCGCAGACGGAGAGTGTTGCGACGAAGTACGTCGACGGTTCGGTTTCGAAAAAAATCACCCCATTCTGTCCACTCCAAAAAATTCGAGGTAATAGCGTATGACAATCGACAAAATCGTGGAAGACTACCTTCCCACCGAAAAGGAAACGGACGAACTCGCGGAGTTTTTCGGAATTTTCGCGGATAAAACGCGATTGAAAATTCTCACTCTCTTATCGCTCGGCGATTTGTGCGTAAGCGATATTTGCTACGTCTTGTACCTAAACCAAAGCACGGTAAGCCACCAGCTCAGAAATCTCAAAGACAAGCGTTTGGTAAACTGCTACAAAAACGGCAAACGGACCGTTTATTATATCTCGAATTCCAAAATAGACGAATTGCTGTTTCAAGCGGTGCTGGCAACGGAAATCAAGTAATTTAATGCTTTTTATTGATTTTTTCGGTAATCTTTACCATATAATCGAAGCCCTTCTCCAAGAGAAAGTCGTAAATTAAAAACGCGAACGCGAAAATCAAATTTAAAATTGCATAAAAACCCGCGCCGCTGCCATCCAACCCGTCAAGTATCGGCAATTTGGAAAAGTCGATAGTTATCAGCGTGACCAGCTTGTAGCAAATAAAAAATATCAAGCCCGCATATAAAAATTTGATACCGTAACCTATCCAGCGGTTGAATCGTTTTTGATACAAAAAAATGCTCAAAACGACGTAAAAACCGCTCGCCATGACGAACGGTATTATCGAAAGCCGGACTATAAAAAAGCCGATAACGGATACCGCTACGGACGCAAGCAACGCCTCGCGGTAATATTTTTTTGTGAGTGGAAGCATAATCCCTATCGAACTCAAAACGTAGCACGATAAACTGACGTACTTCAAGAAATATCCCAATACTACGAATATTAAGCTAACCGCCGCGCCGATTCCCCCGAAAGCGAGCCGAGAGCCGACGTCCTTTTTTACCGCCATAGTTTTAGCAACAGGATATTAAATCTCCGCCCATACATTCGCAACAGCAGTCCGCGCAAATAAGGCTCGAACAGCAATCGCACGCCGTACAACCTCTCGTCGTACTTTGTCCGTTCATATCGCTGTAACTGCGGTCGCTATCCTGACGCTTTTCGCCGTTATAAAACGAATTGCCCTGCGCGGTCGTGTTCGCTTTAATATGGTTTAGCATCGACTTTTTTGCGTCGGCGTATTTTTCGTTGGACGGATCTTTTTGACAGGCGTATTCGAGTTGTTTCAACGCGTCGCTCGTCCAGTTCTTGCGGTAAAATACCGCCGCCTGCAAGTAGTGCCACTCCGCGGTGCGGTTGGTGCAATTGTCCAAAATGCTCTGCGCCTCGTCGAGCTTGCCTTCCTTAATCGCCCTGTCCGCGTCGCCCAGGTTTTCGCCCGTGTACTTAATATCGAAGCGCGAACTCAAAATATCCTTCGCTTCCGCATACGCTTGTTCTATCTCTTCCAGTTTTGCGCAGGCGTCCGCCCCCACATCACCGGGTTCGAAACGCAAATCCGCATACTTGTTTCGTTGCGCCCTGTACGCGTCGTAGAGTTCGTTTTGTGTGCAAGTTTCACCGACTCCCAAAATTACAAACGGATTTTTTGCCATTTTTCACCTCTCTTTTTGAGAACGTATTCCGTCCTCGCCGCCAATCCTTTATATATTATATTCGATAAAGGTCCTTCGCTTATTTTTATATCCATACGGTTGTAAATTTCCGTAATTCGCGCAATACAATCGTACATTTTTATTCTCGCCGCCGACTCCGCTTCTTTAAAAAAGTTATCATCCAAAGCTTTAACTTCTCTTAAAAAGGGATTATAGCTCTTTTGAAAGTCCTTTTTTATATCGTCGTAAGCGTCTATCGCGTACACCCATTGCCCCAAATAGAACAAAAACTCTCGCAAGTTCCTGTCGCATTTATCGGTAAGCGCGTCGCCGCAAGCGGAAAGCATAAAACCGAAACACTCGCAGGTTTTTTCCAAGTCCGCATCGTTCTTTTCCAAGTTTCTCAGCTTTTCGTACCCGTTTGCAACGGCTCTATCGAAATCGGGCAACCTCTTTGCCGCTTTTTTATATACGGGTTTTACCGAATTTTTAAGCGTCCTATGCTTTTTTTCGTCAATAACGTCGTCCAGCAGCTTATAGTAGCCCAAAATGCTGTTTATGTCGGAAATCCTACCCAAAATTTCGTTGTATTTTACGAAACCGAGCTTTTTCCCGAACGGATGCACCATGCACCTGCCCTCGACAAATTCCGGGTCGGCGTTTTCGTAGTTGTGTCCGAGCAGCGCGAGCAAAACTATATCGTAGTTCAACGTAAGGCGCATTAGCTGTCCGCTTTGTTTGCCTATCGCTTTGCACAAACCGCAATAATACGAACGGTACGTTTGATAGTCCTTTATCAAAATATTGGGCTTGTCAATAACAACGTATCCGAACATTACCTCTCCGTAAGCCCAACCTTTTTATAGACTTTGGCAAGCGTTCTGGACGCTATTCTCGACGCTTTTTGCGCGCCGTCCTGATAGACGGAAACGAGATAATTTTTGTCCTTTACGAGTTCCTCGTACCGTTCCCGTATCGGGCGAAGTTTTTCTATTACCGCGTCCGCGGTCTCCGCCTTTAATTCGGCATACCCTTTGCCTGCAAAGTCGGGGACAACTTCCGCAACGCTCCTATCCGTAACCGACGCCAATATCGTCAGCAAATTGCTGACTCCCGGCTTATCCTCGGAAAATTCGACAACGCCGTCGCTGTCGGTCACCGCCCTCTTAAACTTCCGCGCGATAACGTCGGGCGGGTCGATAAGACTAATATATCCGTTGGGGTCGGGGTCGGACTTGCTCATCTTTTGCGTCGGCGCTTTCAGCGAAGAAATCTTAGTCCCCTGTTTTCCGAAATACGGCTCGGGTACGGTAAACGTCGGAGAATAGACGTTATTAAACCGAATCGCAAGGTCTCTCGACAGTTCCAAGTGCTGTTTTTGGTCGATACCCACCGGCACGAAATCCGTTTGATACAAAAGTATATCCGCCGCCATAAGCACGGGATAGTCCATAAGCCCCATATTGATATTGTCGGCGTGCTTTGCGCTCTTGTCCTTAAACTGCGTCATTCTGTTTGCTTCGCCGATATAAGTAAAGCAGTTGAGTATCCAAGTGAGTTCCGTGTGCTGCGGAACGTGCGACTGAAAGTACAGTATGCTCTTTTCGGGGTCCAGTCCGCAAGCCAGATACTGCGCGAAAAAGCTCAACGCGCGCTGACGGTACTCGGCGGGGTTTTGCCTTACCGTCAATGCGTGCAAATCGGCGATTGCGAAAATGCTCGCGTAATCGTCGGTAAGTTTAAGCCAGTTGTTTATAGCGCCTAAAAAATTGCCTAAGGTTATACAACCGGTCGGCTGAACAGCGCTGTAAACGACTTTTTTGTCACCTAACATTGCTTCTCCCTCATTATTCCCAAAATAGTTTCGGCTATATCGCTCTTTTTAATAACCAAATTATGTAAAACGGGCTTAGCCGAAAGTCCCTTTATTCCTTCGGGCGCATCCACTCCCGAGAAGGACTCAAGCTTTTTGAGCGCCTTTTCGGCGTCGTTTTCGGTATTGTGCGCAACCGCGTCGTAAACGCTCTGCGGGAATTTGTATGGGTTTGCCGTGCTGACTATTACGTTCGCCGTGGTATCGTCGGCAGTCTCGCCCATGTACTTAAACAGCGCGCTGACCGCGACCGCCGTATGCGGGTCGAGAAGATAACCGTACTCGTCGAAGAAGTTGTCGATCACCTCTTTGGTCTCGTCCTCGGTGGAAAAATAGCCGATAAATTCGGGCAACTTTTCGTACAGCAGATCCTCGTCTACGCTGTAGTACCCGCCG
>CAYVEU010000017.1:0-19074 GCA_964450015.1 uncultured Christensenella sp.
CTAAAATAATCGTTTATAAAATGCCAGTCAATATCCTTTTTGACTTTTATCGTTTTCTTCTCGTCCGTATTACCATTGTTATCGTTTAAAGTATTTTCATTCTCCATCTCTGCCTCTCTCCTCAAAAAATTTAACGACTTTATAATAACACGCCTATTTAGCATGAAGTATATTCGCTCAATATATTGACCGAATAATATTGATTGTCATAAAGTATGATAATAAATAAAATTATAAAAATCTTTACTTATAGGAAAAATTCCTATATTATTTTTAATTTTATTAAATTTTAATTTTTATTTGTTTTTAATTGTATAGTTGCCCTAAAATATAAAAATTTTATGCTACGGTTCCGTATTCATAAAGGTATTCGGGTGCGATATCTATTTCGCCGTTTAACCATATAGGGCATCCATGCTCGATTGTAACGGCTTCGAATACTTTTTTTTCTTGCAACGGCGCAAAAGCGGGCTTATCCAATAAGCTCTTAAAATCAAAAATTCTAATTTCGCCAATATTGAATTTAACCCACAATAAATACTCGCCTATCGCGCGAGCTTCTGTAATTTTTAAACATTCATTGGGTACTTGGGAATAAGCAATATCATTTATAACGTACATAACAACCTCTACTGCAACGGCTCGATTTTGCCAAACGGTATAGACTTTACGGCATTATTCCATGCTGCGTAAAGTTCTTCTTCGTGAATTACCGCCCACGCTTGCAGCATTTATGTTTGTAGTATATCACAGGATAAAATTTTAAGTCAAGATTTCAACTTAACTGTTTTAAGTTCCACTCTCACCCGCCCTATTAGCCGTTTCATGTGGAAATTTGCAGTTGCAAAAAGATACATTGCGCACCATTAAAAAGTGGAATTTATCTTCAATATTAATCTAACGTAGAATTGACATCCGCTTTCGCAAACTCTTCGGAAAACTCGTCGTAATAGGCTTGCACGCTCGTTTTATTAAAGTCGTATATCGTACCGCCGAATTTGACGGTGGCGTTCGTAAACCCCAATTTATTCATGTAAGAGTCGGTAAACTCAACAGTCGTTGCGGTAAAAACTATCTTCCCATCTTCGTCTATCTTGAACTTTATATCGTACCAATAATCCGCTTTTTCCACGCAAAACGGATAAACTCCTCTATATAAATAATAGCCGTCGTAAGTCGTAAGCACGTTTTCCACGTCGTCTTCCAACGCGCGCTTGATACAGTTCATTGCGCGGACCGTTATACCGTTTTCATCGTAGCCCTCGCAATCATTGCCCGAAAACGTATCGAACCAAGCTATATTTTTACCGCCGTAATAGCTTGCCGTCCATTCCATAGTCTTTTTATACTCTCTGAAATGGTAATCGTCCTTTTGATAGAATCCTTTTTCCGTCCAAAAACCGTTATGTTGAGAATAATCGCCCTTTCTTTCGGTATCTTTGTCGCGAACTTTGAAATCTTCGATAATATAAGCCAACTTTTCGGTTTTGTTATAATATAACGTGGCGTTCGTTTGCCAATCGTCGACGTACGTCACCCCGTCTATTTCCATTTCCGAATACCAGTCGTTATATATGTCTATCGTCCAAGAATTTATTTGCGAAACCGCCTCCGCCAACTCGCTTTTTTGCATACTTTTATCTAAAACCGTCGTTTCCGCCGCCGCTTGCTTATTTATCATAAGCACTAAGACGACGCCGCCCGCAAGAGAAGCTATGGCAAGAATCAAAGCAAGAGTAATTAATTTTTTTAAATTGCTCATATTATTCCTAATCCTGTTTTTTACATCTTAACATATTATTCAAAATTTTACTAACGAATTTCGAAATTATTTTTTTATTTTCGTAAAAAAGCCGACAAATAAAATCATGTTCGATTCCCGCGTTTCCCTGCGGCTATTATTTCCTTATATCTCGCCCATACAGCGTCTGCAATTTCATCCCAACTCGGCGCAAGATTTTTACAATTTTCGACGACTTTTTGATAAATTTCCGGATTATTTTCCGCGAACTCTATTTTATCCGCCCACGATTCCGCCGTATCTCCGCCCAAAAAGCCGTTTTCGCAATCTACCAATCCTTCGCTTGCCGAAGAACCTTTCATCATTACGCAAGGCGTGCCCATTGCTTCCGCTTCTCTCGCCGCAAGCGGCGCTGTGTCAAACGTGGACGGCATCAAGAAGTAGTCGGCGAGCTTGAAATATGCCGCAAGCGTTTCGCGGTCGGTTATTCTCCCTATAAACTCCACGCAATCGGTTAAGCCGAGCTTTTCCGTTTCTTTTACCAAGTTATCTTTATAATCGCCGTCTCCGACGATAAACAATCGGAACTTCATTCCTCTTTTATTGAGAATTGCGGCAACCGAAAGTATCATGGAAACGTTTTTAACTACAACCAACCTACCGACAAAAATAAATACCTTTTCGTTTTCAGTTATCGAATATTTATTTTTTAAATCGTCGGCAAGTAATTTTGCATTAGACTTATCTATCGCAGTCAGGTCTGTGCCGTTGGGCATAACGTCGCACGGCATATCGATTTTATAAATATCCTTAACGTTTTGTTTGCACTTTTCCGTCGTCGCCCAAAGATAGTCCATCTGCCTAATCGAGCTAAGCAGAAAGTTCAGAGCGAAACGTTGCAAAAATTTCACCTTAACGCTACGGTTTATTTCTTCATGATACATGGTATGCACAGTAAAAACGATGGGAATATCGTAGCGTTTGCAGTATTTGAGTGCGGTTTTCGACAGCGTAACCGGCGAATGGCAGTGGACTAAATCGTATCTGTTTTCTCTCAAATATTTTTTAAGCTTCGTATCAAACTGCGGCAACGGTAACCGCACTCCGTATTTACCGCCGGATACGGACAACGTGCGTATGACTTCATACCCTGCGTCAGACGGCGGAGTATAATTCGGGTATCTCGGAACGAGCGCGTCGCAAACGAGTTCTTCGCCGAATTTTCGGTTGAGGATACGCGCATAATTATCTACTACGTTTACTACCCCGTCTACCGTCGGGAAATAGTTGTCCAGCACTTGAAGTACGCGCAATTTTCGAGGCGAGCCGTCGCTCGGTGCGTTTAACGCAATAAGTTTAGCATAACGGCGTTTGTTTATACGTTTTGAAATAAAGTTGTACGCGGTCCCGAACATACCCAAAACGATATAAATATAATAAGTGCAAAATCTCCAAATAAAAAGCAACCAAAAAAGCCCGCCTGCCGTCGTAGGTATCGGCGCGAAAGCCATAGCCGCTACGCCCTCTATCGCTCCGCTGTTTCCGGGCGTCGGAACAAGAGAAGCCGCAAAGAGCGAATATGCGTTTAACGTCGTGACGTCCGCCAGCAGTTGAAAGCTCGGCGTAGTATTCCCTAACGCCAGTACCACGAAAAACGGTACGGACATAACAAGCAAAAAGTCAATACAGCAAATAAGGAAAAGAGCGATTATGCCGACGAAGTTTTTGGCGATATGAACGAATGCCTGTTTATATCCGTCTAAAAAAGCTGCGATTTTTGCATAAGTTTTATCGTAATCTTTGACGATTTTTATTTTAACGCCGATTTTAAGGAAAAAGCCGATAAATTTTACGACGGGTTTGGGAAAGAGCGAGAATAAAATTACTAGCGTCGGAGCGAATGCGGCTATACCTATGCCGACGTAAGTCAACGTTCTGACGGCAATCGCTTGCGCCGCGGGTAAATAGTCCAGCGCCGCATGGTTTGCAATATAGAGAATTACCGACATGATAATCCACGAAATCAACTGAAAAATGTATTTTATGACAGGAATTGCCGTAGCTACGGTTGAAGAATATCCCGCTTTATTATATTGATAAATTTGATAAACCTGCCCGCCCGTGTTAAAAGGCGTAATGTTGTCGTAAAACTTTCCCATAATTCCGACCCTTAATGAGAGCGCGAAATCAAAACGCCCCGAAGTTATCTTCGAAAGAACCGCGTATTTAAGTGCGTCCGAAAAAATAAGCCAAACTACGAAAACGACGAGAATAAGCGCAAAAGTCGGGTTAATTGCCGAAATTACCTCGTAAAGCGAGGCTATACTCCCTCCTGACAGCGTTTTGCTTACGGCATAAACAGTATAAAAAGTCGCGCAAAAAAACAAAATCAACAAAATGATTTTCAAGATTTTCTTTCTTTTATCGCCGCCTTTGAGTTCGCGCGGATTTTCTTGGTTTTCTGTGCTATCCATATTTTACATTATAGCATATAATACAACGTTTAAATAGGAAAATTCTAATAAATATACGTCAACGTTCCGTATTATTTTTATTTTTCCGTCAATAATACTGCATATGAAAAAAATTGCCGTATCAATCGTGCTTATTATCGCATTTTTAGCCGTACTAATAATATTTTCAAGCGGCGGTTTTATCCTTGCAACGCTGTATACGGGCGGCAATTATTCGGTATACGCTTCATCCATGCCCGATAACGAATACAGCCTTAAACCGCTTAACGCTTGGTTCGAAACGTTTTTAGAGAGCGAGCGAGGCATATCCGTACGCTTTAATTCCGTATCGGACGCGGAAAAACTCGTTAAAATTCTCTGCGCCAAGGAAATTTCCGAAGAAAAATTCGATTCGTTCACGGTAAAAACCTACCGTTCCCCTTTCATTCGCCAAACCGAAACCGTCCGCGGCGAAAAAGTCAATCTTCAAATAGCCGTAAATAACGACGGAACCGTCACGGCGGGAACGCCATTACTCTTAGGAAGTTACTAGCTTCGCCGCACCAATCGGCGCTCCGCTTCCGACCACTCGTCGCTGTGATATTTCGCCATAGGCGAAGTTGCGGATAAATTAATAAAATAAGGATAGACTGTAAAAAACCTAGTCTATCCTTTTGTTTTACCTTAATGCGTCGTTAGGACGTGCTTCATATTGCCGCAAGGCAATACTTCATGTCGCAGACACTTCATGTTTCCGTTAAGGAAACGCTTCATTCCCGTTCTCGCAGGCGGCGATTCTCTACTTAAAATACGCTCCGTAAATCGCCTTTATCGCCTTTTCAAAATCGGACGTACTGACGCCGATTATGATATTTATTTCGCTGCTGCCTTGGTCTATCATCTTGATATTGATACCTGCCTCGGCGAGCGCAACGAAAGCTTTTGCAGCCGTTCCGGTTTGGTGGCTCATGCCGTGACCGACTATCGCTATAAGCGAAATATCTTTGTAGACGTAGATTAAATCGGGGTTCACCGCGCCTCTTATTTTTTCTATAAGCTCGAATTCCATTCCGTCGGCTAAATCACTGTCGGGGATAATTAAACTCATAGTATCGATACCCGTAGGCATATGTTCAAGACTTACGTGGTAATGTTCGAGAACCGAAAGGACCTGTCTGACGAAGCCCACTTCCGCATTCATCATAGACTTCTTTATAAGTATGGTTGTAAACCCTTTGCGCCCTGCTATACCGGTAACGAGTCTACCGTCTTTGACCGTTGTCTCCTTTACGATAAACGTACCGACAGCGGACGGATTGAACGTATTCCTTATATTAATAGGGATATTCGTACCCATAAGGGGGAACGTCGACGCAGGGTGCAAAACGCTTGCGCCCATATAGGACAACTCGCGCAGTTCCTCGTAGCTTAGCGTATCTATAAGCATAGGTTTATCAACGATACGCGGGTCGGTAGTCATAAACCCGTCCACGTCCGTCCAGTTCTCGTAAACGTCCGCCATAACCGCGCGGGCAACTATTGCGCCCGTAAAATCGCTTCCTCCGCGGCTGAAAGTCTTAACCGTTCCATCGGGCATTGCGCCGTAAAAACCCGGAATAACCGCGCCTTTTGACAGCGACAGGCGTTTTTTCATAATATCGTTGGTGTGCTCCGAGTCAAACGCGCCTTTTGCATTAAACTTGATTACGTCCGCCGCGTCCACAAACTCAAATCCCAAAACTTCGCTCATAATAAGCGCGCTGAGGTACTCGCCCCTGCTCGCAGCGAAATCGGGCGTCGAACTCGAATCTATTTCCTTTTGAACTTTGTCAAGATACGCGTTTATGTCGAGCTTTACGCCGAGTTCTTCCGCCATACCGACGAAACGCTCGCGTATTTTCGCAAAAATCTCAATGCACGTGCCGCTTTTTACCTTTTCGTAAAAACATTCGTACAATAAATCGGTTACTTTTATATCATTGGAAAAACGTTTTCCGGGCGCGCTGACGACTATAAAACGCCGTGACGAGTCGGAAGTAATTATGCTTTTTACCTGCTCGACGGAACTCTTTTGCGCCATTGACGTGCCGCCGAATTTACAAACTTTCAAGTTCATTATTTTATCCTCTTTGCTTCTATGTAATATTTTTTATTTTCCGCGCTGCCGATTGAAAACGCCTTTTTAGGCAAATTCCCCTCGTTGACAACGTAATTTATCAGTTCGTCCTTGCAAAATTCGGGCATCAACAGCCCTATTCCGCCCGTCTTTGCGACTACCTCGCGCGTATGCGCCTCACCGTGAATATAATCGACGAAAAAGCCGTTCGATTTTAGGCAGTTTTCGATATATTCTTGCGTTTTCCGTATAGTTTCGCCTGCATGAAGCGGACAAGCTATTTCCTCGTCGCCGTTAGCGGTTATTACGGTAAGCCGTCCGTCCCCGCCGCCGAGAGCCGCTTTCAGTCCGTCTGTAAAGCCGTCGCCCGCAGTCACGACTCTATGAATAGGCTCGAATATGAGCGCGTCGTCGTAAACGTTAATAACCTCGACAAGCGCGTACCTTGCGGGGTGGTTTTCCCTCTCCTCGTCAGTCAAGCCGGTCTTCAATGCGTTCCAGTGCTCTTTTGCGGTCGCCATACTGTGGTTTCCGTCGCCGACGGCAAACATTAAGCTTGCGTCGCTTCCGTATTTTTTGATTTGTCTTTCGGAATCAAGCAACGCGTCGAACTTTTCCACCACCGGCTCTGTATCTTCTACCGCGTACCCGGCGATATGACCGCCGTCCATATTGAGCTCGAAATCGTACAGCTTGCGCAATTTATCTCGGTTTCGATACAGCGGCTCGATTATGCTCTTTTCCTTGTCGTCAATAAGCAGTATTATATGCGGAAGTTCGATAGGAGCATTTTTGCGGATTTTCATTCTAACGGGCAAACGCTCTTTTATAGTATCCTCGGTCGCCCTGATTGACGCGCGTACCCTGCGGTAGTCGTAGCTCTCCAAGTCAACGCTCAATATGAGTCCCAAACGCTTGCCGCCGCCGTCAACCGTCCGTTCCGTCAAAACGAACCCGTCCAGTTCTTCGAATATTCCGTTATCCAAATAACTTTGCATAGCGGCGTTTATGTTTTCCACACGCGTTTCCAAATCGCCGTTTAGATAAACTTCGGGAAAAATCAAATTGAGCGCGCTGGGTGCGTCGCCGACGAATTGCGCCAGTCGCTCCCAGTAATCGGGCTGTGACGTAAACTGGTCGCAAGCTATTACCGCCCATTTCGAATAATCTTTCACTTTGGGCAACAAAATCTTATTTTTACCTATTACGCCCAAAATTCCCTCCGCTGTTTTCCGTCCCGCCTCGCCGTAAAATAGGAATAATTTTCGGTTAGGACGCTTTACTTATAATCGCTTATTTTTTACCTTTGACTTTGGGCGCTACGCCGAAAGTTTCGTACAATAAATCGGAAAGTCTTTCGGGGGTAATGTATCTACGCAGAATACCCTTTTTCGCTATGGAAATAATTCCGTTTTCTTCGCTTACTACGATACTGACGTTATCGGACTCCTCGGTAATACCGATAGCCGCGCGGTGACGTGTACCGACGTCTTTATTGATGCTTTGCGTTTGGCTGAGCGGTAAGAAGCAACCTGCGGCAAGCACTTTGTTGCCTTTTACAACAACCGCGCCGTCGTGCATAGGTGCGCGGGTGTTGAAAATACTGACCAAAAGCGACGCCGAAAGCAATGCGCCGAGTTCTACGCCCGAATCCAAAACGTATTGACTTATCTTTGACGGAACAAGAACTATCAACGCACCGGTCCTCGCCTTTGCCATAGTTTGGCACGCCTTGACTATTTCTTCGATACAAACTTGCAGCTCCTCGTCGCTTACGCTGACGACGTGTTGTTTTTTCACCGAATTGCTAAGTCCGGCAAACAAACTCTTGAAGTCGTTTTGATAAACCACTATCGCCGCAACGCCCATTACCGTCACGGCAATCGTCGCGACGGAAATTCCCAAATCCATACCGGGGAAAACCCAGTAAAGGATATAAAGCCCGATATAAACGAGCAAAGTGGAACCGTAAGCAACCGCAAGCTTAGGAGACTTTTTCTTGACGAAAAAGGCTATCGCCACGCCCATAACGAGCACGGCTACTATCAAAGAAATAATGCTACCAACGTCGAATTTCATTTGTCACCTCTCAAAATCCCAAATCTTTAAATATATCGTCGTTATTGTTTTCTTCTTTTTTGATAAACAAATCGTTATCCTCGGGTTCCCGCGCAATTTTCGACAACCGCCTGTAATCGAAATACGCAACGACCGCCACTATCGAAATTACGAGCGTGTCCACGCAAAGCGACGCAATTTCCAACGCCGTCAAATCCCCGCTGTACAAAACGAGATTGTAAACGAGATAAATCGCGCTCAGCGCAAGATAAATACCGATATAAATCATCGCCACGAATTTGAATAACGTATGTTGATTGCGTTTAGGCACGTATCTCGTGCGAAAATCCTCGTAAAACCACATAAGCAACAGCGCAGGCACCGCAAACGCGAATATCGCGTTTAAAAGCTCCCAAACCGGCACGCTGAAAAAGCCTACTATTCCTACGCACCCCAAAATAAGGTGGGAGATTATAAACAGCAACCGCAAACGGAAAGCAAAATCGCTTTTGTTTAACGTCAAAGGAAATCTACGCTGCAAAACGGAATGCGCTATCCACACTATAAGTTCGAAAATTACGGTATAGATAATAACCGCGAATATGACGATAAATACCGCCATAGCGTCAAAGTTTACTCCCGTCATACCTATTTCTTCGAAGCCCGCTTTATATGAGTCGGTTATCGTGCGTCCGTCGGAAATGAGCGTGCTCGCGTCCATAAAGAAAAAACTCGCGGCATACAAAATATACCACACGAAAGTCGGCAGTTTTCTCAATTTCGCAATCACTTCGTCTTTAAATAAGGTCTTCATCTTACCTCTCCACCCAACAAACGACTTATTGCGGCGTCGAACGCCGCCTGCTCGCTCAGTTCTCCGCTCTTATATTTAAGTTCGTAACTTACGAGCATTTTCAGCACGTCGCGCAATTTCGACTTGCTCATTTTTCTGGATTCCCGAGCTTTTTTTATAGCGTATTCTTTTACTTTAAGCAACTCCGCAAGTTCCGCGTCAGCTTTCGGACTCAAACTCGCGTGAAGTATTCTCCTATATTGCCCCACGAGCGCAGCAAGCATGTAGCCCGGCGCTTCTCCCCGCTTTTTCAGCTTCGCAAGCATTTTTACGGCGGTTTCTTTATTGCCTTCCGTCAACGCCGTCACGAAATTGAATATTTGCAGCTCTGCGTCCTCGGAAACAATCTCCTCAACGTCCGCAACCGTCGCCTTCCGCCCGCCGCAATAGTCGCTGAGTTTAACAAGTTCCAATTTTATTCTCGCCAAATCGCCGTCCGCATATTCCACGAGTTTATTGAGAACGTTCCTGTCCGCCTCGTTTCCCGCAAGCTTTTCCGCGAACCGCAAGCAATCGAATTTCCTCGGTTTTTCGCAATCCACGGCAGTAAATTTTTTCTTTTCTTTCGCAGATAAGAATTTCGGCGCTACGAAAAGCAGATAAGCGTCGGTTACGTTTAAGCTGTCCAACGCAGCATGCTCGTTATCCGTAATCCTATATTCGGAATCTTTGACGATAACTACGTTGGCGTCGCCGCTGAAACTCATCGTTCCCAACGCGAGAATAACGTCGTCGAGCACGGCCACCTTTTCGAAGACGAACAACGAAAACGAATCGGGCGGAATCGAATTTTTAAACGCGTTTACGGCGCTCTCCGTCATAAACGGGTCTTTGCCTTCGGTGTAATATATCCCGAAAGGTATTGCGCCTGCTTTAAGCTCCATGGCGGAAACGCTCATAATCTCATCTCCCTGCCGATAAAGCCGTCCGCACGAACGCTCCGCATTTGGGATTGTCAACTCCTATATATAATATTATACGCTAAGAGTTTATCATATACTATATTGCGGTGTCAAGTAAATGCGCTTTTTATACGTGACAAAATACGCATATTTTTTTATAAAAATGCGTAAAGAGCTGCGTTTGAGTTCCCGTACGGGACTTGCGTTTTACCGCAAGTCCCGCAATTCTTATCTTCCGTAAAAGCCGGCAAACGACGTTGCGCCCGAGGCGGATATAACGTTTCTCACTTTTTCGGTTAAGTAACCGGCGAAAACCACGCTCAGTCCGCAGCCCATTTTCAGGCTCGACGGCGTAGCCACCGTCGCGCAGGCAATTCTCATATTGCTAAGCTCTCTGTACACCCTTATGGCGTCGCTTCTCGTGCGGAAAACCGCAAGTGTATCCATAACAATTCTCCTTTGAATAAAATAGAACCGGTCTAATACATTTATATTGACGAATATTTTTTTAAGTGCGGGCAACTCCCGCCTACGGAGGAATATGATATATATCGACAATGCCGCAACCACCCGCTTCAAGCCGTTTAAAGCGCGTACGGCGGCAATAAAAGAAATGCGCCTTTCGGCAAATCCCGGTCGCAGCAGTCACGCCGCAAGCCTACGCTCCGCTTTTATCGTAGAAGAATGTCGTGAGGTTATCAACGAGAACTTTTTCCGCGGCAACGTTATCTTCACCAAAAACTGCACGGAAGCGCTGAACCTCGCCATCTTCGGATGCGAACCCTGCGGACAAGTTATAACGACGTCGTTCGAGCACAACTCGGTCTTGCGCCCTCTCAAATTTTTGGCGGACGCGGGGAAAATCAAACTTACCGTCATAACTCCCGACAAATCGGGCAAAATCGACTCCGCTCTCTCCGCTGCGTTAAAACGCCCTACAGGCTTGGTCGTATTAAGCGGAATGAACAACACGACGGGGCGCGTATCCGATATAGACCGCCTTTCCAAAATAGTAAAAACCTCGTCGAACGCCAAAATACTGGTCGATATGGCGCAGGCTGCCGGTCACGTAAAATTCGACTTTTCCGACGTGGATATGTGCGCTTTTGCGGGACACAAATCCCTTCACGGATTGCAAGGCACAGGCTTCCTTTTAACAAAGCCCAACGTAAAACTCAAAGCGCGCATTTTAGGTGGAACGGGAACCTCTTCTCTCAATATAGAGCACCCTAACGATATGCCGGACGGCATGGAAGCCGGTACGCTCAACACCGTCGGGATTGCCGCTTTAAAGGAATCTATCCGCTGGACTCACGCCAATTTCGACAGAATAAATTCCAAGATAGACAAACTTACCAAAATCCTGAAAGACGGCTTAAACGAAGTCCCGAAGCTGACCGTCTACGCCGCCGAGCACGGAATAGTCCTATGCAATTTTTTAAATTCCGACTGCGCGGGAATTGCCGACTTACTGAACGCCGAGTACGGGATTTGCGTAAGAAGCGGACTTCATTGCGCACCGCTTGCGCACAAGTCTTTGGGCACGCTCCCCTACGGCGCAATACGCTTCGGAATAGGCTTTAACAACACCGTGACCGATATAGAAAAATGCATCGAAGCAATGGAAGAAATTTCGCACAAACAGGAGTGGACGTAATCAAGCTCTTTACGTCATCGAATAATTACTTACTAAGAGCAAAGAATCGGACGCTCGATTTTGCCCACTCCCGAACAATCTTGAATTTATCTGCGTATATTATATAAAACGGAGGTTGACGTGAACGTAGCAGATTACATACGCAAACAAAACGCAAAGCACCAAAACAAGGTTGAGGACGACGCGCCCAAGTCGCCCGAAGAAGCGCTCAATAAATATTCGAATTACAGTGAAGAACAGCTTTTAAGCGAGCTTTTCCGACTGGGGAGTCTTTCGAGCGGCAGGATTTCCGCCGAAGAATTGGATTCGTTTTACGCAAAAGTTCAAGCGTATCTCACGCCCGAACAGGCGGCAAGAATGAAAGAGCTTATAACTCAACTCAAAAACAGTTAGGTGAACTATGAACAATAATATGATGATGCTACTGCCCTTGCTCATGGGCATGAACAATTCAAGCAATGGCGGCGGCAACGGCAATAGCAATATGACCGAGCTTTTAATGAATATGCTCAAATCGCAACCAAGCAACGACGTCGGTAATTCTAACGGCGGATTGAATCCTATGATGCTCTTAATATTGAGTATGCTGGGACAAGGCGGCGGTAAAAAAGAAAACGTATCTTCCGAGCCTTCGCGCGAAGTCCCTCCCCCCGAAAAAAAGGCGGTTCCCGACTTCGACGCCATAAAAAATTTTTCCGGTAACGATATTATGGAAGCATTGAAAGTGCTTAGTTCGTCGCATTAATGGCGCTTTGCGCGGCAAAATGAAATTAATTTATTGTAGAAAACAAATATTTTCGATAAAAATGTCGGATAGATAGATAAGAATTTTGCCGCTTTTCCGAAGCCGTCACCTAGCGTACGACGGTACGCCGACGGTTAGGTTTCGAAAAAAATCCCTCATTACTGCACCGCCCTCGGTTTTGCCGTTAGCACGAGCTTTACTTTTCGAATTGCGGAACGTAAGTTTCGTTAGCAGACGATAGTTCTTGAATAAAACAGTCCTCTATCCCTAATCTTTCCGCTTGGCTTAAAGCCAGTTTGTATTCTACGGGTTTTAGCGTGCGCTTTATAGGACTGTTGTACGCGGGGAAAAATTGGCTCATTAGACTTAACAATGCTTTGCCCTTCCACCTCTCCGCAAAATTTCTAACGACCTTTAAAGTGTTGTCGATCTCGGATGGCAAAATAAGGTGTCTTACTATTACGCCCTGCTTCATCAACCCGTCGTTTCCGTATACGACGGGCTTGGCGTTTACCATTTCGTCGGTCGCCGCTATGCAAAAGTCTACGTAACTAACGCGACGGGAATATTTTTCCGCTACGGCATTATCGGCGTATTTGAAATCCGTAAGGTAAATATCTACGTAATTATTCAGTTCTTTAATTATCTCTACCCTTTCATACCCCGAAGTGTTGTAAACTATCGGTACGGACGGACGGTAAATTTTGAGCGTTTCGATAATTTTATCGGAAAAGTGCGTCGGAGTTACGAAATTTATATTGTGCACGCCCGTATTTTCCAGCTTTTTTATCTCTTCCGCGAGCTCCGACGGCGAATAGACTTTCCCTACCTTACTTTTGCTTATCTCGTGATTTTGACAGAAAACGCAGTCTAAACTACACCCCGAAAAAAATACCGTTCCGCTTCCCTTTTCTCCGCTTATTATCGGTTCTTCGTAAAAATGCGGTGCAATGCGGCAAATACGCATATTCCCGTCCGCGTGACATAAGCCGTCCTTGACCTGTCTGTCAACGCCGCACATATTCGGGCAAAGATAACATTTTGTCATACGGTCGCAACTCTCATTTTTTAAACCGACCGCGCGCATTGCAATAAATTACGGCAAAAGCAATCAAGCCCAAAACCACGCCGACGACGATAAGCGCCATCCACGGAAAATCGATTACAACGCCTACGGTGATTAGATTAAACGACAACCCTATCGGCAAGAAAATTTTACCCATAAATTTAGCCAGTTTTTTGCCGTCGTATTTTTCCTTTTCTTCTTTGGATAACGTGTTATAGCCGGCCAGTAAATTCGCGCCCCGCCCAGTAAGCATAACTATTGCCATAGCGACGACTATTGCGCTTAAAACGGTAATAACAACGATAGCGATAATATCTGCCGTTCGCATAACGCACCTCCCGAATAAATTATTTATATCTTCACGTAGTACGGTTATTTCTTAAACCGACCGCGCGTAGTGCAATAAATTTCGGCAAAGAGAATTAACCCAAAAACCAATCCGACGACAATAAACGCCATCCACGGAAAATCGATTACAACGCCTACGGTAATTAAATTAAAGGATATGCCTATCGTCAAAACAATTTTACCCAAAAATTTAGACAATTTTTTTCTGTCGCATTTTTCTTTTTCCTCTTTGAACCAAAAGTCGGCAAAAAGATACGCGCCCCGTCCCCTAAGCATAACTATTGCAATAGCAACGATTATTGCGCTTATAACGCTAATAACGACGATAACGCAAATTGCTGCTAATGGCATAACGCCCTCCCGAATTTGTTACTTATATTTTAACATAAATCGGTGAATTTGCAATATCGTATTTCAATTACGATAGTTTTTGTTTCGCAAATTTTTCTTTTGCATACTCGTAAGCTTCTTTAATAAACGGTTTTAATTTTTCAAACGTCGTTCCCGACGGATTAAGAACGCAAACCCATCCCATCCACGCATATACGGGATGCGGAATTATCCTGTCAACTTGCGCAAAATCAAACGGCATATCGACAACTCCGCCTTTTTTCGGTCGTTTGGGAATTTCTCCGAACAGCTTTTCGAACGTAGTTTTACGAATTCCGAGATTCAATCTATAAACGTTTTCTCTGTTCAGCATAGAACTCTTATCGTTGTCACCGTCCTTTTCTTTAACGGTCAAAACGTATATTCCGCGCTTTAATACGTTATTCGGGTTATAAAAAATCCCGCTTTCTCCCCAACTGTTGATTAAAACCGTATCGGGTAAATTTTCAATACAATATTGCAATATACTGTCGGGGTTCATTTATACCTTCTTTATCGGATGTCTTATCACGGTTTTTAATTTTTCAACGGCGCATTTCCTCGGGTCGGACAAATAAATTTCGTGGTGAAACCTATTTTCGTTTATATCCAAAACGTATCCGTGCGCTTCCGTAAATTCATGCATAAGCGCAACCGTTTTCGGCTCATCGTCGTAAGAACCTATATGCATACACTGCACGCATACGCCCTCGTCGTAGCTTAAAAATTCCACCTTGGAAAAATCGGCTTTTTTCTTTTCCGTCGCCTCTTTAATTGCCCAATCGAACTCGGCTTTCGTCACGAAATCGGGCAAGCGGATGATAGATATAAAATTAAATCCGTCCTTGTTTGCGTAATCTATAGTATCGGAATTTTCCTGCCACCAAAAACCCTCTAAAGGCGGTACGACGTAATCGAAATACCCGTCGATCTTGTGCGAGCCCTTATAGCTCATTTTGATTGTAAACGCTATCGCGTATAAAAGCCCAATCGACTGTTTGTACTCCCCGTCTACTGCGTTCGGGTTACCCTTTCCGCGAACCGCGATATAATTCATTTGCGGCACGGTAACGATAGACGGCTTACTTTTAGGCATATAAAACTCTTTGTATTCCTTTTTATAATCAAACGCCATGATCACACCTCTTTCGACTGATTAAAGCGATTGCGAATCGACGTCTTTGATAAATTCGCAATACACTTTATCGAAAGCGTCGTCGCTGTTCATATAATTTCCTTCCTTCTGTTTTTGAATATATTTCCAATACGCCCAATCGTATTTAAGATACCTGTCGGAAAAATCCTCTCTTAAACCGTCTAATGTGTTTTGAGCTTCTTCCGAGCCGTTTAGCAGCGATAAAATACAGTAATACAGCTTATCCAACGCCGTCAAAAGCTCGTTGTCGATTTTATAAAACGGCTTTATATAGGTTTTAATTTTACCGTAACCAATCAATAAATTATCGAAATATATTTTCATTACTTCTTTACTGCTGTTTGCATATTTTACGGCTTCAAAATTTGCTAAGCCTATAAATTTAGTAAACCCTTCCCGAATTTCATTAAGATACTTGATTCTGTTGTCCAATATAACCTTTTGTATCCTGTCTTTCCTGTTTTGGATTAAAGTGTAAGTGAAGCTCGCTACAGACGTCAAAAATGCGATTGCCGCCGTAACTATTGCTATAATCGTTTCTACCTTCATTGCCGTTTACCTCTGAGATTTATTTACCGTTCGATATATGTATTCAAGCGTATTTATGCGCCGAATTTCAATGCGTCGACAAACTTTTTCAAGTCCGTTTTCGTTTCTTCGGAAAGGCAATTAAACTCTACGTTTTGAATTGCGCCTTCCAATGTATAAAGATGTACCAAGCACACCTGCGGATATCTTGTTTTCAGTCTGAAAAACGCCTCTTTCGAACCGATTTTTATCAGCTCTTCGGCGGTGGCAATTTCTACGCTTTTTAATTTACTTGCCATTTCCCTGCCGATATTTCTTAATTCGGTTAAGTCTGTCATACTACCTCTTTTTCGACGTTTTTAGTAAATTTACATTTCGGATAATTCGAGCAACCGTAAAATTGATTATATCTCCCTTGGCGCAATACGAGCTTGCCGCCGCACCTCGGACAAATACCCTGTTGTAACAGCTCTTGCTTCCTATGTATATTATCTATATGCTCCGATAAAGTGATTGTTTTGTTCAATTTCAGTTCCAAAAGCTTATAATAATATTCTTCCATTTCCCGAACCGATAACGATATATTTGTCTTCTGAGTTTTTATAGAATGTAATTTATATTCGGAATACACGTTGTCGGAAGTTACGTTCGATATATCCGCGTTTGACAAAAAAACTACTACGTTTTGAAAAATATTTCTTACTTTAAGATATTTCGACAAGTGGTAAATGTGCGTTGAATTTTGTTTTATAGGATTATATAACTTATTGGTTTCGTCCCCGAATCCCAACACCTGCGTCCATTCTCGTTGCTTTTCCTCGCCGTAAATTGTTCCCGCGTAATTTTTGGTTTCGATTACCCAAATTCCCGATTTGTTTATGTAAATATGGTCTATTTGACACGACTTTCCCGGCTCGATACAAAATAATAAATCGTTTATGACGTACTGCTTACCCTCTATCGTATCCCCTAAAATTTCGGCAACGACGCTTTCGCCCGCGTCGCCTTTATCGCCGGGCTCGTATCGTGTGCGATCACGATATCTTCTGGGTGCGTATCTATCTCTATTGCTTTTGATTAACGCTCCGATAATTATGCCTAAAATAACTATTCCGACAACTATTCCGATAATGGCATACTGCATAAATTCCGCTCCTGAAAATTTCTTATTGTAATCATATCAAAAATAAACCGTTTTTTCAATAGTTTTAAGTGCCGACAATACAATTAAAATATTTTAGCGAGCAAAAATCGAAAATCGCTGTTTCACCTTTTTAATTAACGCAGCCACACCCGCCAACTTTGTTTAGGAGTTTAAGGGGGAAAATTTAAGGAAAGGGGCGCGGGGGATTGGAGCGATTACCCCGCACTTTACTTTTTCCGCTAAATAGCGGAAAACTACAAAAATAGACTTGCGATAACCGTTTAAATAGCCGATATTCGGCTTAATATCGGCAAACGGTTATTGTAAGTCGTGGGTTTATCAAGGGGTATCCCCTTAATTCGTGCGGAGGCGTAGGACCCCGCCTTGAAATTAGGGTTCCACCCGCTTTTTGTTTCTTTTTTGTCGGCTACAAAAAGAAAATAACCCTCATCCGTCTCGCTAACGCGAGCCACCTTCCCCCTTACAAAGGTGGAAGGTCTTAAATTGAGCAAGGAAATCATATCCAAAAAACAATAATTTATTTGACAAAACGAGATGTTTTTGCTAAAATAATTAGCGTTGAACAGCTTGTTATAGGCGTAGAATTTCGACGAATTCTATGCCTGTTTTTTGTTTAGCGTAGGTTTCAGACGTTCTTTACTCCAACAAAGACGAATAACTTTGTTGGAGATTTTTATGGAAAACACACAAAATTCGTCATTTTTAGGTAAAGAAAAAATTTCAAAGCTTATGATTAAGTTTTGTATCCCCTGCGTTCTTTCGCTTCTCGTTAGCGCGCTTTATAATATCGTCGACCAAATATTTATCGGCAACAGCGAGCTTTCCACCCTCGGCAACGCGGCAACGGGCGTTGTATTCCCGATATTTATTATTGCGCAAGGCTTTGCCTGGTATTTCGGCGACGGGTGCGCGGCATATATCAATATTAGTCAAGGCAAAGGCGACACGAGCAAAATTCACTCCTGCGTAGGTACCGGTATGATAGTAACGGTTATCGCAAGCGTAATACTACTTGCCGTGTTTTATCCCTTAAAAACTCAGCTTTTAACTTTATTCGGCGCGTCGGAAAACAGTATCGGCTACGCCACGGAATACTTTAATATTATCCTTGCGTTCTTCCCTGTTTACATGCTTTCCAATATGATAAACGCGGTAGTACGCGCCGACGGCAGTCCCAACTGGTCGATGTTTTCCATGCTCGCGGGCGCAATCGTAAATATTATTCTCGACCCGATATTCATATTCGTCTGCAAATGGGGCATGTCGGGCGCGGCGTGGGCGACCGTTATCGGACAAGTCGTTTCGTTCGTAATAAGCATAATTTACTTGTTCCGCACCAAAACTTTCAAGCTTACTCTTAAAAGCTTTATTCCGAATTTCAAGGTATTCGCCCCTGTATTCAAACTCGGCTTATCGTCGCTTATAACTCAAATGACTATCGTCATCATTTCGCTCGTTTGCAATATTATGCTTGCAAAATACGGCTCGATGTCGCATTACGGCGCGGATATCCCGATTGCCGTAATCGGTATCGAAAGCAAGGTATTTACCGTCGTTATAAATATAGTCGTCGGTATCGTCCTCGGCTGTCAGCCGATAATAAGTTACAGCATGGGAGCAAGGAACCACGACCGAGTCAAAAAGCTGTACCGCGCGATTATGCTCTGTACTCTTATCGTCGGCGTTATCTCCACCCTGCTTTTCGAGATTTTCCCCAACGCTGTGGTAGGACTTTTCGGCAAGCCCACCAATATCCCCAACCCAGACGACTACTGGGACTTTGCGAGAAAGACTTTCCGCATCTTCCTTGCGCTCGTAATCTTCACCTGCGGTATAAAAGTATCGTCCATATTCTTTCAAGCCGTCGGCAAACCCGTGCTTGCAATACTCACCTCTTTAATTCGCGATATAATTTGT
>CAYVEU010000018.1:0-18962 GCA_964450015.1 uncultured Christensenella sp.
TAGAACGCAGAATTGCCAATACTAGTTACGCTGTTCGGTATCTCTACGCTCGTCAGTCCGCTACACCTGTCGAACGCATAATCACCAATACTCGTTACGCTGTTCGGGATTTCTATGCTCGTCAGTCCGCTACAACCGCAGAACGCAGAACTGCCAATACTAGTTACGCTGTTCCCTATCACTATGCTCGTCAGTCCGCTACAAAAAATGAACGCAGAATCGCCAATACTCGTTACGCTATCGGGTATCTCTATGCTTAATAATTCTATGCAGTTTTTGAACGCGCTTTCCCTGATTGCCGTTACGGGTTTGCCCTTATACTCGCTTGCTATTACGACCTCGGCACAATTTTCGGACATTCCCAAGCCGGCTACGGTATACGACTCTTTATCGGCGGAAAGCATATACCATAACCCTTGCGTTCCTTGCTGTTCCGACAGGGTAACGCTCTCTTGAATTCCGCATTTAGCGCAAGCGCCGTCCGTAAAGCTGTGTCCATTCGACGTTGTCTTTTCCTTGCCTATTTCCGAACAACGTTTGCAAATACGGATTTTATATCCGTCCGCAAAGCAAGTTGCCTCGCTGACTACCGTCCATTCGCCGAAATCGTGTCCTTCCGTACAGTCAACTGCACCCACGTTCGAAGCGTTTTCCTCGCCGCAAGCAACTAATGCAAATAAAAGTACGATAATTATCGTCAAAAATAAAATTTTTGTACTCTTTTTCATTTTGTTTCTCCTTTTTCTTTTTTAATAAAATGATATATTAGGTAATGCCTAATTGTCAAGTAAATTTTACAGGCTTCGGTATAATTAAGTTAGGAAATGCCTAACTTTGTAAATACTAACAACTAGGCATTACTGAAATAATTTATGAATTTACAGCAAAAAATAACGGAAAACTTAAAGAAAGAGATAGAGTTATCGGGCAAGACGAAAACCGATATTGCCAAGGCTATCGGCGTGTCTAAGCCTACCGTATCTCAATACCTTTCCGGTCGTTCGCAACCGTCGCTTGACACTCTTTCTAAGCTTTGTAATTTCCTCGACGTATCGGCAAACGATATTTTGGAAGTCGGCACGAATTTCAGTGAAACGTAAAATTAATTTTTTCTATTGAAGAAACTAGCCTAATCTACAAATTTGTTGTAAAATAATTTTAGGTGAGATAATGAATTACGGCGAAGAACTTAAGTATCAAAGAATTAAAAGAAATAAAACGTTAAAGCAAGTCGAAGCGGACACGGGAATCAGCAATTCCAATTTAAGTCGCTGGGAATGCGGTAAAGTTTTGCCGAACATACATTTTTGCGCCATTTTAGCCGATTATTATGGAATAAGTATTGACGAACTTATCGGTAGAGGTAAGTTCGACTAAATATTTGCATATAAAAAGCTTTAAGTAAATCAAAGTAAAACTCCCCTGCTAACCAAGGGGTGTTTTAATTTGTAATCGCTCATAGCCGGTATTATTAATTTACTTTATTAAAGTGTTATGATATAATTACTCTAACATTATAATTGTTGAGCATTTGGGAAAACATAAATAGGCGCGGAGGCGTATTTTGCAGCAAATTTATAAAAAGTATAAGGAAAGATTTATCGAAATAAGCGGGCGCAACCGCAGTCTTTTCACGAAGAATATCGTTAAGAAGTATAATTACGATATGGGCGCGGTTTTGGAAAATCTCGACGCCGACGAATTTTATGCGTTTTTATGGCACGAAAAGCCCTATTTCGTTCTTATGAACGACAAAATAAGCAAAAAACTCTCCCGCTCGGCGCAAAGAAACGAAGAAAATGCGGATTTTGACGGCAATTCAGACGCTAAAAAAAGCAATTCGTCCATACTTTCGGGACACCTTGCCGATTTAAAGTATTTACAACGCGAAGTGGACGAAATTCAAAAAGAAACGGGAAAATACGACCTTTTTATAGGTTATCCGTATATATTCGGGCGCATAGGTCAGGATATTCCTCTTAAAGCGCCCCTGCTCCTTTTCCCCGTGACTATGGAAATCGAAAGGGACACGGTTATACTCAGGCACATTCCCAACCGACCAGTAAGCGTAAACAAGAGCTTGCTTCTTGCCTATTGCAACGAGCACAATATAAAAAACGATTCCATAAAACAGGAATTCGACCCGCAAAACGAGGACGTTTATCAAAGCGTTTACGACGTTATCGACAATTTAAATAACTACGGCTTCAAAATTCGTTACGTCAAACGCAAAGGTCTTTTGCCGTTCGACCGCTGCAAAGAAATGAAGTCCGACGGAATGGAAATGAAGAATATGGCTGTCCTGGGTCGTTTCCCTCTCGCCAATCCCATTTACGACGACTATTTACTGCTGGAAAAATACAATTTGACGACGCCGAGTATCGACCTTTTGTTGCAGGGCAAGTCGCAAAAGGACAAGAAAAAGAACAAGACTCCCGTAGCGTATACCATTAACGATCTCGACTACGCGCAGGAAAACGCAATCGAACAAATAAACGCTTCGTCGAATTTGGTTATTTACGGTCCGCCGGGAACGGGTAAGTCGCAAACGATAGTCAACATAATCAGCGACGCGCTGTGTAAAAACCGTCGCGTCCTCGTTGTCAGTCAAAAGCAAGCCGCTTTGGACGTCGTATTCTCCCGTCTGGGCAAATTAAACGCGAAAGCTATGCTTATCCCAGACCCCGAAAAGGACAAAAGCGCGTTTTTCGACCGCATCAAGCAAATGCACACTCAAACAATCCACGACGACTACGACGAAAACCAAAAAAAGTATCAGGTGTACGAGTTTAATATAAACAAAGAAATTGCCACGCTGGAATCCATAAGCAACGTTCTTTTCACTAAGACGGACTTCGGCTTGTCGCTGCAAGAAATGTACGCGCTCAGCTACAATATCGGCAAGGACTCCAAAGATTACAAGCTGTATACGGAACTTTTGCATACGAACATCACGTCACGAAAGTATCAGCCGCTTTACGACGATATAAAGTACGTCAACGACAAAAATATCGCAAAACTGTATTACGAGCGTGCCGAACTCATACGGAACAACGGCATGGTTTCTCACATTAAAGACGACATAGACATGCACAAACTTAAAGAGGCGCACACGTTTTTGAGTAAAATTATCGCAACCGACCGACCGCCGTTTGACTTTTCGCAATACCCGCACAGTCGGTATCTTACTACTTTCTATTTGGAAAAAGCCGCGTCAAGCCGTCCGACTCTGACTAGGATAGCCGATATAATAACGCGCGTAGAGCACCCGAATTTGTCAAACGCTATGCTTTTGTCGGTATTCCCCGTTTTTTGGTTTGCTTTCCCCTTCTTGCGCTACCGCTTCACGCGTTACAGAAAGGACGTCGAAATTGACCTTAACGTCGCTATGAAAGGTTTGACGGACTACGAAAAACAATTTTCCATACTCCAAACCGTACTCGACGATACGGGATACGCTTTGGCTATGGGCGGTATCCTAAACGGCAATATCGTAAACTTGAAAAATATACTCACAGCTCTTGAAAACTACGTTTCCATACGCGATATGAACAAGGCTATCGCCGATTTGAGCGACGATATAAAAGAGATTTTGGACTTCTCTTATTACAATTCCAACAAGACTCTAAAAGATTTTACGGCGGTAATAAATACCGTCTTACCGCTTAGAATTTATCACGAAATTATCGAAAACGACTCTTACATCGAAGGCAAGCTGTCCAAAACGGTGGAATTTGACAACGTACGCGAGCGGATACTGAAACTGAAAGCCGACCAAAGAGAGCTGACGAAGTCGCTTGCCATGGACAAATTCGGCATGGAATACGTAAGCTACTACCAACAAAATTCGGACAGCAAGGACTACTTATATCAAATACAAAAACAACGCGCGCTTTGGCCCATCCGCCGAATGGTGGAGTATTTCGGCGAATTTTTGTTCCGCCTTTTCCCATGCTGGCTTTTGTCGCCGCAAACGGTAAGCACGATATTCCCCTTAAAGCGCGGAATGTTCGACTTGGTGGTCTTCGACGAAGCAAGTCAGATGTTTATCGAAAACGCCCTGCCGACGATTTACCGCGGCAACAGCATAGTAGTTGCCGGCGACAACAAACAGCTACGTCCCTCTTCGGGGTTCGTCAAACGCTATCAAGCCGACGACAGCTTCGACGCGCAAATGGACTTGTCAACGCAAGCCGCGTTGGAGGTGGAATCCCTTCTCGACCTTGCGACTGCAAAGTACACACCCGTCAATCTCGTGTATCATTACAGGAGCAACTTTTCGGAACTTATCGACTTTTCGAATATGGCGTTCTACGAAAACAAACTGCAAATTGCGCCCAATATAACTATTTCCACCTTTAACCCGCCGATTGAAAGGATAAAGGTCAAGGGACTCTGGCAAAACCGTCACAACCACGAGGAAGCCGTCGCCGTCGTCAAGCTCGTCCGCTCGATTTTACGCGAGAGAGAATACGGCGAAAGCATCGGTATCGTAACCTTTAACACCGAGCAAAAGGAATATATCGAGGATATGTTGGACGCCGAAGCGGATAAGGTTTCCGTTTTCAGGCGACAGCTTTTCAACGAGCAAAACCGTATCGAAGACGGAGAAAACCGCTCGATATTCGTCAAGAATTTGGAAAACGTTCAAGGCGACGAGCGCGATATAATAATTTTCAGCATAGGATATGCAAAAAACGACACCGATAGAGTCGTCGCGCAATTCGGCTCCCTTTCCATGGAAGGCGGCGAAAACCGCTTAAACGTTGCCATAACCCGCGCTAAAAAGAAAATTTACGTAGTAACCAGTATCGAACCCGAAGAACTGGACAAGGTGGAAACGACCAAGAACAGCGGTCCGAAATTGCTCAAAAAATACTTACAGTACGCCCGCGCGGTGTCCTCCGGCAAGCAAGACGAAGTGCGTAAGCTCCTCGCTACTTTCGACGCTTCGCCCAAAGTCATCTCTACCGTCGGCGCATACGAAAATCAAATAAAAGAAGGTTTGGAAGCCATGGGCTACAAGGTCTATACCAACCTCGGAAATACCTATTATAAATTGTCTTTGGGCGTTTACGACGAAGAACTCAAACGGTTTATTTTGGGCGTGGAATGCGACTATCAAGCGTACCGTTCCAGCGACAGCGTGCTTGAACGCGACGTCTACCGCATAAAGTTTTTGGAAAGCCGCGGTTGGCGCATAGTAAGAGTTTGGTCAAGGGACTGGTGGCAATCAAGAAAAAAGGTTCTTGCGAACATAGCCGCCGCAATCGATAAGGAAAAAGCCCGTTTGATAAAAGAAAGAGATGCGGTTTAAGATAATTGCTCCGCCCCGACAACACGCAAAAACGGCATAAATAAGGATAGACTTTTGAAGTGCACCCCAAAAGTGGGGTGCACTTCACTTTTAAATCTATCCTTTTCTTCTCTTTATGGCGATTGCGACGCAATAATTCGGGTCGACCCGTTTCGGTTAAAGGCTGACTATTCCCAGCACTCCGACCCAGCCCAATTCTTTTAGATAATCCCTCTCGCCGGCTTTTGTTTTACGCGTTTTCTCGATAACGCGCCTAAACGCCGAAAGTTGTCTCTCGCTGAGTTTTTTAGACGTTGACGTATCGGACTCGACGCCGCAACGGGCAACGAAGCTCAAATTGTCGTCTTGCGAATACGAGTATCTTTCCTCCGCCGCTCCGAACTTCATTTCGTCACGGCACGCGGCAGCCGCGTTCATCGCGCCCGCGTGTCCCCTGCTTGCCGCTTGCTCGAAGTAATATAGCGCTTTTGTATAATCGGGTTTTTCGGAATCTTGCTTATCCTTTCCCTGATAATAAAATATCCCCAGTAAAATTTGCGCTTCGACGTTTCCGGCGTTCGCCGCGGCAACGAGCAACGTTTCGCCCTTGGAATAATTTCTTTCTTCGCCGACGCCCTTTAAGCAACGAAAGCCGAGTTCGAGCATTGCTCTCGTATCGCCGCTCTTTACCGCCGTTTGCAGCGCTTCTCTCGACATATTACCGTATACCATATTGATTTCCTCCGTTAGTTTCGTCCCTTATATCTATATATAATACGTTTGATTTTTACCAAGGGATAGGCGTACACGCCAGTCCCAAAATTACCCCCGAAAAGTACAACGTGAGCAATATAAATATACTGTCTTTTATATTCTTGTTCTTTCTCAATAACAGCGCGAGCGCAATTCCCGCATTTACCGACAATCCGGTCAAGCACGCCCCGAACGTTATTCCTCCCAAAACGTACATTTGCGAGATAATTACCGAAGCCGCGCAGTTGGGAATAAGCCCCACGAGTCCCGCTACGAACGGCTGCCACCAACCGCTTTGCGACAGAAATACGGCTATCTTATCACGCCCTATAAAATAGATAAGCGTCCCAAACAGTAAATTGATGACGAGAATATATAAAAACACCTTGATAGAGTGGACGAACGGGTGTAACAGATACTCTTTAAGCATTTCCTTTCTATCGGTGCTATGCTTGCTCTTTTCCAGTTTGTGATGACAACAGCCCGTTTCAGTCTCCTCTTCCGCACTCTCGGCGCCTACCGTCGCGTTGATTTCGCTTAACGCGAATTTTTCGGCATTGCGTTTGCGGAAAATAACGTCTAAGAGATACCCCATAAACAACGCAAACAATACTTTTATCGCCAAAAGCGGAAGCAGCCTTAACGCCGTAGTGCCGTTGGTTATTAATATGGGAATCGCCTCGTCGCTTGTAGCAATAAACACCGCCATAAGCGTACCGACCGTCAAGTTGCCCGAAAGATATAGGTTGGTCGCCATAACGGAAAACCCGCATTGCGGAATAAGCCCGACGCCTGCGCCTATCAAAGGGGCAAACTTGCCCCTAAGCAGCCTTTTTGCGCGCGAAGCAAACATTAATCGCCTTTCGAGCACTTCGATAAGGACGTATACGATAAACAAGAACGGCAATATCGGAAGCGAGTCCAATAATGCGTCTGAAATTACTTCCGTCAATATAAAATCATTTCCTTTATTTCTATAACGCCGTCGCTTATAGGCATAATTCCGACGTATCTCACTCCGGACGCAAAGGTGTAATTGCCGTCTTGTTGGGCGTTGGAACCGCCGGCATTGTTATCGTAAAGCGGTACGTGACTGAGATCAGCCGTCTTCGGAATGTAGCCGATATGCATATGACTCTGATCGGAACCGTCTATATATATCCGTACTTGCCACGACGGTACGGCTTCTTCGCCGCCGTAGTTGTATAGATTGTTTTCGATTGTAGTCAGCTCTATTCTCACAGTATGTTCGTCGCCGTCGGCAAGACTCTTGCTTTCGACGCCTATTTGTTGCGGCGCATATAGATTCCCTCTCTTATAATAACCGAGTCGTACCGCAGGCGTTTTCGCAGAGCCGAATCCGTCCGAATAATCGGTTCTTATTTCCAAGAACGCTCCGCGCTCGTCTTCCGCGTTGGATTTCAGCGTTACGTCGGGCGTGTTATTTATAAACATAATACGGAAATTCGTTCCCGCCGACGCCTTGAAGCGTAAATACAAATTGTTTGCGCCGGTAGATAGCGCGCTACCGTTGCTGTCCGCCAGTTTATAATACTCGACGACGTTGACGCGTCCGTACGTTGCGTCAAACGTTATATTTTCGGCTACGATATTGCCGGCGTCCACCAAATGCCCCTGCGAATCGGACATATTGAGTATACTTTGCTTTGTTTCCGTCGTTTCATATGCGTAAACGGTCATATCCTGATTGTATAACTGCAAGCCGGTATAGCGGGAAACTTTGATGATTTCCTGCGCCCGCGACAACGTGTATTCGTTGGTTCTCGTGACCGTTTCTTGCATCAATACCGCTCCGCCGCGCGTCAAGCTGACTATAATGATACCGTTATCGGAATCGTACGTTGCAGTCAGCACGTTGCCGTCGCCCACCCAGTCGACGTTAGTCGCGACCTCATGGCACAAGTAGAAATCGCCAAGCCTCAAATGTATATTCGTTTGATATACGTTTCCGCTCCTCTCTACCGACACCGAAACGCCTCTGAAACGCAACTCTTCGGCGGCGTTGTTGGGTGACATTTGGCTCAAATCCGTCTGTTCGTTGTCGCCCGACTTCAATATAAACGTAGCCTTGCCGTTGTCGGTCCCCTCCTTGTCCTTGAAGTCGAATACTATCCTCGAATAAGTAATCGAGTGACCGAGTTCGGCAAACGCAATCAAACCTCCGTCTCCGCTCATGTGTACGGGATTGTCGGGCATAGGACTGTATTCATTGTCGCTCAGTCCGTTTTCTTTCAGCGTGATCTTCTCGCCCGCATTTTTGACTACGCACAATAAGAATTCCACGCTCTTTAACTCCGCGTTGTCCAAATTGAGTTTTACCGTGGCAACGTACAACCCTTCGGTCAAACGCCTGCTCGCCAATCCGTTAATTTGCCCGTTTATCGAAGTGTAGCTGTAAACGAGCTCGTAACGACCCTCGTAGCCTTCGTTACTGTTGACGGTCAAAACTTCTATCATATCTTCTACCGACTGTCCTTCCTCTATATAGATGACGTCGCCGTCTTCTACGGGGGATATTCTCAAATCGCGTACGACATCCGATTCATCCTCTCTCGCAATCGCTATACCCATGCTCTTCAACGTAAAGCGTGCGACGTACGCCGAACACTCGTTTATGATAAAGCCTGCGGCGCTCGCACCGTCAAAGGTGATAAAGTCGGTATAAAGCACGTCCGATATGGCGGTTTGAGTCTCGTTGAGAATTTCCTCGACCGTTCCGCCCTCGAAATCTATACTGTAAAAATAGCGATTGTCGATACCGAATTTAACCCTGTAATAACGGGTTTTCGTTCCGCCGTTTTCGCCGTCGGAAACGTAACCTATCTTATCTATGTACGCGTCGAGCGTATGCTTGCGCCCGTCGAACAAGTTGACGTCGTCCAAGACGCTCCTCTCCGAGCCGTTTACGGTATAGCTGTTCATAAACGTTTCTATCCGTTGCGTTTCGCCGTTTACGTCAACGTAACTCAACCGCGTATAGTATCCGTAAGCCGCATTGCCACCGTTGTCCGCGCCGCCCTTAAAGCCTAAAACAAGCGACGTCGTTCCTTTGCGGTACAATATGATTTCGAAAGAATAATTCGTCATACCCGCATTCGGCATCAATGCAAAGTCTGTACTTATAATATCGTATTTCCATTCGGATTCGGTCACGTCGTCCTTATCGCGCAATTCGTACGTTTGGTTTGCCGTCACCAAATCGTAAAATCCGAACTTGTTCCCGTTCCTGTCTATAAATGAGGAATTGTTCTTATCCTTTACCGTCTCGTCCTCACGGGCGTACATTCTCACCGCAAACTCTTTGGACGTTATCTCGTTCCTAAGCGTTTCCGTGCTCACGTAGAAAGTTTCGATATAGACGAGTTTCAGTTTTACAACGTCGCCTATTTGAATGGTCTCGGGCGCGGTATCGGCAAATTGCAGCTCGAACCTGCGCGCATAATCGGCGTTGCCGTATACGGAGTTATTGGAGGGGTTGTCCGTCCTTATATTTATCCATTCGCTTTCTTTTCCCTCCGGCATACCAGTGAAGTTCACCTTGACTAACATAGTCAGTCTTTTCAAAAAGTCGTCGGCGTCTATGATATAGTCGTCGGTTCCCGTTATACTTACCGACGTAAACGGCAAATCGTTGTATATATCTTCGCCTAGATACGTCGCTTTGGGGAATATCACCGCGTCGGACTCGTTGCAGTTGAGCGTATAATTGTCGGAAATGTACCAATTGTCCGTCAGTTTTATTTTAGCTGCGCCCGCAGTCACTCTGTCTGTCGCGCCGTTTTGCGATATGGTATAGGCGACTAATTTGCCGTAATCGGTCGGAAGCTCCTTTTCGCTCGACCAAACGAGTTGCAAGATTTCGTATATAGTCAGAGCCCTGCCCAATTCATTGCGCTTCTCTTTGTAGCCTATGATTGCGTCAAGACTTTCGGTTGTAAATTCGAAACGGTAATTTAACCTTCCGCTGTCCGTTTCGCTGTAAGCCAATGCGCCGCGTTCGTCGATAATAAGGCTGAACCGTCCGTCGGAATCGTACCGCGTACCCACGGGGTTTATCAAATTCAATCTTAAACTTATCTTGTTGACTTTCACGAAGAATGCGTCCAAGTTCAGTTCGTAGTTGTCGAGCGTAACCATCGTTCCCTCGACGTAATCGTTCAACGAATACTGGTATGCAAAGTCGCTTGCGGTAATACTCTTCAACTCCGAGGCTATTCCACCGAAGTTTATGATTTCTTCTACTGCCGCCTTGACCGAGTTTTGCGCCGCCTGTTCCGTCTCTTTGTTATAGTCCGTACAGTCTACGAGAATGGGGAATCCGCTATACGACAAATTAAGTTTTATTCCCTTTTCTACCGTTTCGCCGTAACTTATTGCAATATCGGCTCCCTCGAACGTCTTAACGGTTACGGATAGCGGGATTTTATTGATAGTCAACGCTATGTTTTGGTTATTGCCGCTCACCGCCGTGTCGAACACTAACCGGTAATTCGGATAATTCTCGCCTATCAATGTAAGTTCGGAAGCCGGCACGTAGACAAAATAATTCGTGCCCGCGTTGTCTGCAACATTCGTTTCGTCTATTACCTCCATGAAGACTGCGTTTACAATCGTCTTTTCCACGTTTTCATTTACCGAACCGTCTATCGAACTTATCAATTTCAAACTGTCTTTGTTGAAATAGTCGCGCTCCGCGCCCAAGATACGGAGCTCTTTCTTGTTTATATCAAAATCGGTCGGGATTATCGTAAAGTCGAAATTCAACGCGTATATTCCCTCGGCGTAAGTGGTATAGCCGCCCGCGTTTAGGATAACTCCACGCTCCGCAAGATTGAAGTTCGTTCCGAGCGAATTTTTCAAGTAGTAAAGAACGGTATTCGTGACGAACTTATTGTTTGTAAAGTCGCTCTCGTTGACGCTCAGCCAGTCTTCGATATTCGCGTTTTCTATGCCTACGTCGGCTTCGAATACTGCCTTATCGGCAAAATCCAAAACGTAATCCAACCTGAAATTGTCAGTAACGTTCAAGCCGTAATCGACATTTTGTTCGCCGTTATACAAATAAGTCAACGTCAAATCGACGTTCAACTTCTCTATCGCGTACAATATAGGGTTGTTGATTATGTTGAAGTTGGAATTGCTTGCGACAAGGTCGGAAATGTCCGCGCTGAAATACTCGCCGGCGTTAAGAACGCTGGTCCTGCCTGAAAGCGCTATATCCTCTTTCGTAAAGCCCAGTTTTTCGTAGTCTATTTCCTTGCCGTCGGCGTCTACTATCGTGTAAGCCTCGTTCATTTCCCTAGCGGCGTCCGCTACCGCTATCGAGCCGTTGTTGTACTTCTTGCCGTAGACGTAATAATCGCCCGTCACGGTATTGACGGTAAACTGTTTGTCCGCCGCGTTTTCCCAGTATACTGATACGTCTTTTTTCGATATAGTATACAATCCGTCGCACTCGTTGGGTTTTTGCAACGAATTTGCAGTTATCGAGTAGGTATAATTCCAACTCAAAAGGTTTGCGCCCGTAATCTCGTCTGTCAGTCCGATCTTATAATCCTTGCCGTTTATTTTAAAGTACGTCTCCAACTTGTACGCATAAACGCCGACGTTGTTTCCGCCGTTTTTGTCGTAAGCGACCCAATTCGAGCCGTTTTGCATAAATTTCGTATCCAAATCAATGTAAACTTCATCGGTAACGGTCTTATTGACCGTCAAATCGTCGTACGTTGCAGTCGGTCTTTCTGTATCGAACTGTTTCGAAAGCGTTATTGTGCTGTTATTTAGAGTTATTCCGACGCGCACGCGCCTGATTATATAATGCTGAACGTCGACTTGGAAATTGAAATTATCAGTCGTTTTGCAGGTAACTTCTATTTTAAAGTACCCTGCCTTGGTATCGTCGCCCGCTATGCCGTCGAACAATGTCTGATACTCAGCTACGTCGACATTTTTCAGACCGCTCAGTTCTTCTGCCAATTTTTCCGTATCGCGGGTAAACGTGAATACCAAATCTTTCGTGTTTACGGTTTCCGCAATGCCCTGCGTATCTACGAAAATTTGATTGCGAACGGCGTCCGTGTCCGGAATAGCCGGAGCCGTGCCGTCGTAATCTTTGTAGTTTATCGCAGACATCTTTCTCACTTGCGCCGTGCGCTTGTCGATAATAAACTTGTAGTCTTTTTCAAACGAAACGGTGTAGTTGACGTATTCGCTGTCTATCCTATATGCAAATTTATACCCGCCTGCACGGTAATCCTTGGGCAGGTCTCCGTCAAAATCGCCCGATACGGTCGGTCTTATACGCAAAGCCCTCGGCGCGGCGGTAAGCGTAGTGGCATTTACGACCTTGTGCGTGGTCGTCCCGAAACAGCCGTCTTCGTCCTTTGCCGAAGCCCAAGTGTTGTCTATCGGATCGATAGTCGAGCCGACGTACGTTGCGTGCACTTCACCGTCCGCGTTGGCGTTTTTGAGCATTACGTTCAAAACAATTGCGTTTACGCTGAACTCGGTAATTTTGCCGTCCGCCTCTTCGGAAAGCTTGTAATTATCGTTGCCCAGCCCCATAATGCTTGCCTTATACACTCCCGAATTTATGACGGAAGTCGGATTTCTCATCGTCGTCCATTCCGTTCTTGCGTTGTACAGTACGGAAACGTCAAAGCTTATATTCAAAACGTCGCCTTCGCACCGCCCGACGTAGTCGTTGATATCAAGAGGTATTGCTTCGCCGCTGTACCCGACTGTTTCGTTGGTTACGTATACGTTCAAAGGCTTTTGAGTAATTTCATAGCCGAAATCGTAGGAATAAATCACGTCCTCTCCGCCCGTTTGCGCGCCGCTGTTTTTCTCGGTAAAGCAATAGGTGTATACGCGAGCCAAAGCCTCGTCCGACAAAGTTTTGACAACAAAGTTTCTGCTGGTCGCACTGTGTAAAAAGTCGTATTTTACCGTGCCTTGATAAGCGTCCGCCGCCAAAATCGCGCCCGTTTTAAGCGGATCTTCATTGATAAACGAGAATTTCATTGCGGCAACCAATGCGTTTTCCGTATCCTCGTCGAAACTTCCGTCCCCGAAATCAAACGTTACGGCGGGCTTATAATTTTGTTTCTCCACCCTGTCGTAAACTTCCGTTCTGGCAAAATCAAATTCGAACTCGTACGGTAAAATTATCGCATAGGCCTTTTTCTCGTCCGCAAAAGACGGTTTCTTCATATGTTGCGCAACGCTTTCTTTGTCCGCGAAAAATCTTTCGAAATACTCGCCGTAATCGCCGTAAATTTCGAAAACGAAGTTGTAATTGTCGTCAATAGACTGTTGCGATACCGAGATTTGGTACGCGCCCGTATCCGTCCCGGCAACCTTTTCAAGCGCAATAACGGGAGCGGGCAAAGAATAATTGTCGCCCTCGGCAAAAATTATCTCGTAGCAGTCCGCGTAACGATATGCGGCGGAAATTGCGCCGTCCTCTACTGTTTCGGTGAATTGCGAATAGATATATTCCTTGCTCTTCAATTCGATTTTCGCGTCCATTTTGTCAACGGTAAAATCGAAAACGTCTATGGTGAGTTTATAGTTACCGGATAATTCTTTCGCAAGTTCGTCGGTCACGCGAATGGATATTTTGTAGTTCCCTGCGTCGTGAGTCGCGGTCGGCGCAAACGCAAGTTGCCCGACGTTGTTTTCGTAATCTTCATAGACGAATATCTCCATTAAACCGTCTTCGAAATACGTCTTATAAGATTGCAAATAAGCGAAAATATCTTCGAAATCGTCGTCCCATCCCATCCGGAAGCCGTCGGCAAGGGCAAATGCGTATTCTTCCGACTCCGGCACGCTCTGTCCGTATTTCCTCTGTCCCGTTTGCGAAGCCGTTACCGTAATCGGACGAGGATTTATATTGAGTATGCCCGCCGTGTAGCACCCTGCGGGTACTTCGTAGTTGCTTATAAAGGAATCGTTGCTTCTTAGAGTATACGTCCCGACGTCCTCGCCCAAATCGTCCCTGCCGAGACTGTAACGGTTCCATGCGGTATCGGTATAAACTTCGCCGAGAGTTATCACTCCGTTCTCGCCCAAAAGCGCCCCGACTTCGCCCGTCGTCTTATCGTAGTCGTAAACTTTGTAAATGCCGAATGCGGGATTGCCGTCGCCGTAGAACTTATCGTACTCGCCGCCGACTATGGCAATGGGACGCGCGTTTACGGTCACCGTTCCGCTGCGGAACTCGCTTATAAAGTAATTTATTTTGCCGTACTCGTTCGGGAGCATTTCCGTAAGCTCGGGACGCAACTCGTATTCGCCCGCCGCCGCGTTTACGACCGTACGTTTTCCGTCGGTGAAAAACTCCGTCCGCAGCTGTAACCCGTTGTATAGCTTATACCCTATAACGGCTATTTTTTCCTTCGTATCCCCGCAGCGGTACGGATTGACGCTGTTGTCCGTGCCGATAAATACCCAGTCGAAAAGTTTGCTGCCGTTTAGATACGAATCGCCGAACGTAAACTCTCTGTCTACGGCGACCGCAATCAAACGCTTTGCGTAAACTTCTATCTTATGCGACCCGTCGATAAACGCGTTGTTTACCGCGTCGCCCTCGTATTCGACGATAAAGGTATATACGCCGCTTTGCGTGGGCCAAGTTTCGCTGTCCACGCCGTTTTCGTCACGGTAATAGATTTTGTATTTCGGATTGCTGTCGATAACGCTGTTGTCCGTCAAATCTGAAGCGTTTGCGTCGTTGAAGTTTATATAGCCTTTGACTACGAAAGTCGGGCGACCTTGCGCTTCGTTCGTGCCGTACTCGACGAGGAACGTATCGTTTACGGGCGTCTTGTCAAACACTACGCTCGCGTACTTTCTGTCTTTGACGGTGAACGAATACGACGTGTCGACTTTGCGGTTGTTGGCGTCGACGAAAGTTATTGTGACGACCTGCTTGATTTCCGCGCCCAATCTCAGTTCCAAATCGGGATCCAACCGATTGCCTACTATGCTGACGTCGGGACGGTTGCTGTTTTCCAAATCGATAACTTCGCTCGTGCCGTTATTGTATTTTATGAGCACTCTGCCGTTGGCAAGCGAAAACTCGCTTTCACCCTCCACGTAAACCTGTTTCGGATACGTTTGCATAGCCGCGCTCAACGCGGTCTTTCTGTCCGTCCTTACGGTAATATTTTGTTTTACCGTAACGCCGCCCAACGAGTAGCTTATTTCGTATTCCTTTTCGGTGTAACCCACGCCGTCGTCGCTGTCGAAAAGGAAATTCGCATACGGGTCGTAAGTGCAGTTGACGTTGCCGAACTCCACGTCTCTCCAATATCCCGCGCCGTATTCGCTACCGTCGTTTTTGACGTAGTGCAGTTTCACGCTTATATCGTCCGAGCTTATCGGCACGCCTTCCAAAATCGTAATCTTTTCGGGCGTAGCGGCTATCCCCGCCAAAATTTTTGCCTTAACGTTCACGGTGAACGAGCACTTGTTCAGAAGATATTCGAACTCAACGCTCTGGTTGCCCGCTTTCATTTTGTCAAAACCGGTATACGTGTAATCGTCGGGAAGCATATCCTTTACAAAGACGGTCTCGGGGAGCTCGTCCTTATACGTTACGACAACCGCCGCGTCGTCGGGGAACACAAGCTCTTCCATTTCGAACGCTTCTATATTGCTACTTACGAAAACGACGTTCGTTATTTCCTTTTCGAAACATACTATTTCGTAACCGTTTTCCGCAAAACTCGTTGCGTCGGTCGTCACGTCGGTAACTCTTACGTTGACCGTTTGTCTGTTGTATTTGGCTTCGCCCCACTCCGTCAGCAGCTTGTCGAATCTCACTTTCAAACTTCTATCCGACAAAGAAACGGAATATTCGACGTAATTGCCGTCGTTCGTTCCGTCCGTTAGCCTATTGCCTCTTATTTGCAAAACGTTGCCGTTGTCGTATCTCACGGCTAAAACCAAACCGTCAAACGCCCAATCCGCGTCCGCAATAACGTAGGTTTGCTTTGCCGGCAAGCTTTCTACCGTGACGGCGACTATCTTTCTCGCAACCACGTTGACCCTGCCCAAAGGTATCGCGGGCGTGGTCGCGGAATTATAATTCAAATAAGTTATCCCTACGCTTCGACTGCCGAGCGTTAAGACCGACCTGTCGTAATCCAACGCGTCCGCCGTAATCGTCACTTCCTCTTTGTCGCCGTTTTGACGGGTAATAACGAGTTTCGCGTTCGCGGGAACGGTCATTCTCATGCCCTCGGTAACGTCTCCGAAGTCGCCGCCGAAATCTTCGGCAAATTCAAACTTTTCGATATAGTTGGTTACCTCGACGGGTATATCTGCGAATATTCCGTCGCCGCGGTCGCCGTAATACACTCTGACGAGCATATTCCCGACCGAATTGAGCACGTAATTTTCAAAGCTCCACTCCCGCCCGTCGAAATTCAGCGCGCTGCCGCGAGTGCCGTCGGGGTAGTTAATCGTGATTACCATTCCCTCGGAGTCGAACTCCTCGCCCAAAACGTATACGGTTTTCAGTTTGTCGTTCTCCGCCGCGTTGTACGCAATGGACGATACGGCGTTTACGACGCTAATAACGAACTCCTCTTCGACTTCGCCCGCATATTTTAAATCTTTAAGCATGAGTTTTACGCCGAGTTCCGCCGCAAGCCGTGCCGTCAGTTCCTTGACGTCGCCGACTACCATGTCCGAAGCAAGCATGACGAACTCGCCCTCGGTGCCGTCGTTGTAGATGGGATAGAAGCCGCCGCCGGTAAGATTTAAAGTATCATTGAGATTGTAAACAGTGCGCTGCGGCGCGGTAAAGTTTTTGACGCCTACCATAACTTTTTCCGTAACCTCGACGGTAACTGTTGTTTGCAAAGTTATGTTCCCCGCGGGATTGACGTACTTGAACGTAAACAGTCTTTCGCCGCTGACTGCCGTGGTCAAATCGCATTCGCCGACCAACATGGAAACTTCTACCGACGGATTTTCGGTGTTGCCGTCGCTGAATTTACGCTTATTGCCGTTGGTGAGCAAAACGGAATAGTGCCACTCGGTGACGTCTATATCCTCGCCGTCTTGATAGTAAACGCAGTCGCCGACGTCGACGATAAGTTCCTTTTCCACCGCCTCGACTACGGTAATTTCGTATTCTTTCTTGATATCGGCACAAGTGATGAAAATCGTGTGTTTGCCGTCTTTTGCTATATCCGTTTCGAACTCGCTCCAAGCTACTTCTACGCTCTCGTCGTCCATTCCGACTTCCTTCGTCGTGCCGTTGTTGTAGCTTATTTTGATTCTGCCCGCGCTCCAATCGGGCTTTGCGCTGTTCATCGGCTGATCGGCCGGCAGAGAAATAAACTCCCACCCCGTCGCTTTGAGCGGCGCGACGGTCACTATGTATTCAACGGTATTCCCGCAGTACGCCAAAGTAACGTACTCCATATCTCTGGCGCGGTCGAAAACGTCTATCTTTTCGTCGTGAATGTAAAAGGCGAAATTATCGTCTTCGAGCAGTGTCGTTACGGGTATGTATTCGTCCGTGTTGTTGTTGTACGCAACGAAGAGGCTGACGCCCTCGAAATCTATTTTATCGCCCACTACGTACGACATTCTCTCCGAAAGGCGGACTTCCAAATTGGCAATGCTCTTGCTTACCACCGTAATATCGACGTAAACGGTATATCCGCCGTAAGTGACGGCAATGCGCTTATAACCCGAAGTAACGGTTTCGAAATTGCCGACCATACTTTCGGTAACGGCAACGGTTTCGGAGTAGCCGTTGGTATACTCCACTTTCAAAAACATATTGCTCACGTCCAAGCTTTGCCCTTGAACGTAAGTTGTTTTAAAATCTCCGTTCAATACCGTTACGGTACGAATGGGAGCTTGTCTTACGTTTACCGTAAGGTAAGTTACCGCGTCTCCGTATCTTACGGCAAGAACTTGCTCGCCGACCGTTTGGCTGTCGAAGTCGGAAATCATGCTTTCGGTAAGAGGTACACTTTCCACCCTGCCGTTTTCGTAATAAACCGTGACGACTGCGTTGTTGAGATTGAAATAGTCCCCGCGGTAATACTCCGTAACGGGCATACTCGTTACCGCAATGCTTTCTACGGGTGAAATCCCATCTTCGCAGGCGCAAAACGTAAGACAGCCTATGATCATAAGCGCGACCGCAAAAATTATCAATCTCTTTTTCATATATATCCTCCGACCCTAACGCCCCAAAAAGGGCATAGTATGAGCTAATGTATATTTATACTTTTATAATTGTAACATACGATAAAGTAAAATACAAGTGGGAATATATATATAATATATATTAATCTCGGAGCCGAAATAAAAATTCGCCTGAAAAACGGACGGCGCGCCCTAAAAATTTTACGCTTTTTGCCGTCTTTTTGTTATTTTTAATTTATATTCTTCTTTGTCTTCTTGTGAAATTCTGAAGCTTTCCCGCGCTTTTTGGAAAGATTTACAATATACGAAATCAGTCATATTTTCGGAATTTTCCAAAAAATCAACAGTCGCCGATTTGTGCTTTATGAGCGCCGTCGCGGCGAACCACGCTACCGCCATATCTATGTAATAGAACTTGCCCAAAGGCACTTTTTTTAAGACCTCGAAAATCTTGTCTATATGCTCGTCGTCTAAATAATGCGAGAGAAAAATGATTATTCCGCACCGCGATTTAAATTCGTCTTCGGTTACGGCAAGTCGCGTAGCAAAGTCGAAAATCATCTCATTTTCCGCTTTTTTAATCGGAATTTTACTCATTACGGTATCACAAAGCGCCCAGTTGTCGACGTAGTCTATCCACCTAACGACACGCTTAAACCAGTCAGCGTCTTTATTTTCGCAGACCGTCAACAGTCCTTGGAGCTGAGTTATC
>CAYVEU010000019.1:0-18500 GCA_964450015.1 uncultured Christensenella sp.
TGGACGGCTTTTTTATGGAGCTGCTAACCAGACTTGAACTGGTGACCTCATCCTTACCAAGGATGTGCTCTACCGACTGAGCCATAGCAGCATTTTAAATTTTGCAATTTGCCTTATCATTATAGATACTTTTTGAATATTTGTCAATAAAATTTTTATAATAAGCTAAATGTTTACTTGATAGTCTACTTTGTGTTAAAATATTCTCATGTTCAAATGGCTGAAAATTATTAAAAATCAATATCTGGGACTGTGGTTACTCGGATTGCTGATGTTTGCAATTCAAGAATTGCCGTATATGATTATGCCGTTAATACCGCTTGCAACCAACCCCGTTATGGAAATGCCAAATAGCTCGGTAATTTTAGATGTTTTCGAAAAGATACTCGGCGTGTTATGCGTTGCCGTAATGATTTTAATAGTCCATAAGGACAATAAGTTATTCTCCGTTAAAACCAAATCCGAAAAAATATTCTTTTTCGTTGCGTTAGGAATAATCGTTTTAAACTTCATCGGTTGGATACTGTACTTTTGCGGACGGCAAAGCGTTGCCGTAATGATTTTCTTCATCTTTGCTTTACCGCCGCTATATTACCTCTTTATAGGTCTATGGCGAAAAAACTATTTCCTCGTCGCGGTCAGCATTCCGTTCTTTATCGTTCATTTATCAAATGCGTTTGTCAATTTATTTTAGCGCCGCATGAAAAGCCGTCCTCTGTCGGACGGCTTTTTCTTTGTATCTATATTATTTAACCGACACCAGCGCGACGTTCTTCCCGCTGAACGCAATGCCGTATTTGAAAATTCTCTCGACGCCGTTCTTTCTCATCTTGACGTCGTATTGTTTTTGGTCTATCCTTTGTATCGCCGTTTTGGCAAGGTCGGATAGATTATCGTTTTGCTGTCTGCCTTCCTTAATCTCTATAAAGATAGCGGGGAAATCCTTGACTCGCGGATACATGCAAACGCCGAACCGTCCCTCGTGCGATTCCACGTCCAATTGAATACGGTAGCGGTTGCCGACGGCGGCGGACAGACACAACACGAACCCTCGGTAATAACTTTCGTTCATCGCGTCGTTGTTGCTGATAGTACGCATAAGCCAGTCGCGAAACGCCGCTTGCAAATGCTCGAAATTCTTTTCCCAAACGGCTTGTTGAATAGACGCGGCGTAGACTTGCGGCAAAATATAATCCAATCTCGATATTATTTCTTTTGAGTATATTGTAAACACTTCTTTGTCCGGAACGGTCACAATACAACGGCGGTCTCCGTCATTGGCACCCTTTACGGTTGCTTTTAGATACCCAAACACCGCAAGAAAGCTATATAATGCCGCAGTGTTCTTTTTGACGTCCGAAAGTTTTACGTTCGTATCGACGTAGGTCAAAAGGGATTGTCCTTGCAATAGCATCCCGAAATTTTCCTTGGTTTCCCTCTGCGCGGTGACGACCAGTTCCCCGAGAAAGTCGTTGCTTCCGGTTGCCTGCCAAAACGACCTCGGGCGGCACGCGTTTCCTATGTAACTTAAAATCGACCACGGATTGAAAATTTCCTGTCCGCCGAAGTTATACCCGTCGTACCACTCGCAAATCTCGGAAAATTTGTTGGTGGCTTCGTACGCGCACAGCAAATCCCACACCTCTTCTTGGGTAAAACCGAAGTATTTATTGAATTTATCGTCCAAGATCGAATCGGATATTATATTGTTCATGCCGTCGAACACGCTCTCTTGTCCTACGTTCACGACGCCCGCCAAAAATCCGAACGACAAATACTCGTTGTCTTTCAGCCCGCCCGAAAAGAAATTTCGCAAAAACGAAACGGCTTTTTCGTAATAATTGTGCAAGTACCCTTGCAAAATGGGCGTATCGTACTCGTCGATTATCACTATCGGCGCGATTTTATAGTAAGAATACAGTATTTTTGTGAGCGCCGCGAGGGAATTTGCCAGTTCCACTTCGGTCGCCGTGCCGTCCAGTATCTTTTTGAAGTACACCCGTTCGTGCTCCTCCAAATCGGCGTTTTCCGCCGCTGCCTTGCGACGCGCAAATTCGTCTTGCATGAGCGCCTTCAATTTTTCGAGCGCATCTTTCCACGACGAGAACTTTACGTCTTTAAACGACAGATATATTACGGGGTATTTCCCCTGATAACGACGGTACTGTTCGCCGCAGTCCCATATCTTTTTGCGCTTGAAATACACGGACGTATCCTCGTCGGTCTTTTCGAAAAAAGTACGGAGCATATCCATATTGAGAGTTTTGCCGAACCTACGCGGACGAGTGAAGAGAATAACTTGCGGTTTGGAGTCGATAATATCCTTGATAAACAGGGTTTTGTCTACGTAAAAATAGTCGGCAACGGCTCTCTTAAAACTCGAAACGCCTATCGGCAGCGCCTTGCTGTCCGATATAATCACCGCCGATTTTACTGCGTTTTTCGGAACGAGCCAGCTCTTTCCCTGCTTGTACGCCCCGTTAAATTCTCCCTTCAAGCACATTTGCTGAACGCGCCTGACCGTAACTCCCATCGTTTGCGCAGCTTCCTGCGCGCTTATAAACTCCATAATAAATCTCCTTTTTTATCTATATTCATTATACCCGACAATCTCGGCACAGTCAATAAAATTTCGCGAAATTCCTTTTAATTATTCGTTGTTGTTTCGTATATATTTCGTTATTATTTCGTTATAGTTGCGTTATATGGTAATTTCTTCGTTTGGCCGTTCGTTTTGGGGTTTTACCTCACTCCGTTGAAAAAGCCGTACGGGTGAATCGTGTGCTCGCCCTTTATATCCAAATCCTTAAATTTTGCGTCCCTGAAAACTATCGACGCTTGAATTACGTTGTTGTCGTATTTGTTTCGAAGCTTGTCGATAGCCGTATCCAATCTCCGTTGCCGTTCCTCTTTTTCCATATCTTCGAAGAAGTCCGTTTGCTCGTTCCCGAATACAAAATCCGATACCGAGATTCCCATGCTTCTGACGGGGCTCGTCCAGTCGTAAATTTCCTTAAATACCTCGAACGCCGCCTTTGCTATATCTCCCGCGTTCTTGGACGGTCGGACCATTTTGCGCTGTTTATGGACGCCTTCTAAAACGCTGTTCCTTGCATGAACGTGCACGGTACGGGCTTTGGGCAGTCCCGTCTCTCTCAACCTCGAACTTATGCTGTCGGCAAGCAGCCATATTACCGACTCCACGTCGTCGTTATCCGTTAAATCTCTATATACCGTCAAGCTGTTCCCGACCGACTTTACCGTTTCCGCGCAGCCTACGTTGCCCACAGGCGACGCGTCGGTGCCGTTTGCAAACGAATATAAATAGCTCCCCCATTTCCCGAGCAGCGCCGCCAACGCGCTTTCCTCGGCATTGGCAAGGTCGCCGATAAAAAATATTCCCATCTTATTTAATTTCTTTTTCGTTGCGGCATTTACGTATAAAAGTTCTTCTACCGGTAGGCTCCACACCTTTTTGCGGAAGTTTTCGGGCGTTATTTCCGTAACGGCGTCGGGTTTTTTCATGTCCGACCCCAATTTTGCGAAAATTTTGTTCCACGACACGCCTATGCTTACCGTAAGTCCCGTTTCCCTCTTTACCCGCTCTCTTATTTGGTCGGCTATTTCCTTGCCGCTCCCGAAGAGTTTTAAACTCGCCGTAACGTCCAACCAGCACTCGTCTATCCCGTACGCCTCTATTTTGTCGGTATAATTCTCGTAAATTTTCCTGACTGCTTTGGATACTTTCAAATATTCGGCAAAATCGGCGGGCATTTCGACGAGTTCTTCGCCGCATTTTAATTTAGCTTCGAAATAGGCGTCGCCTGTCTTAACTCCGAAATTTTTGGCTATCGTATTCTTTGCGAGAACGATACCGTGCCTGTCTTCTTTCGACCCCACGACCACCACGGGCTTTTCCCGTATCTCGGGATGCCGCGCACACTCAACGGACGCGTAAAAGTTGTTCAAATCGCTGTGCAAAATGGTTCGCATAGCATAAGTATATGCAAAATTTTAAGAATTTCGCACCCTAAACCAAATAATTCCATATCCCAAACGCTGATTTGTATGACAAATTCGGTTGTCGCCGCGTTAGACGGGAGCGGATAGAATGAAGCGTCCGAAAGGCGAGCGTAGACGTACCGATGTACGGTAGTCGAAAACTTTCGGAAAAGTCCCCGAATTTCACTCAAAATATCCGCTTTTATGATAAAAGCGATATACGATAAATAGAAGTACTGACTTTTTAACGCTAGGCGATTATTCATTCGGGGACGTAAAGCACTCTATTATGTACACAACGGAGAGGAGCGGACAGAATGGTGTGATTTTTTCCGAAAGGCGAGTGTAGACGTACCGATGTACGGTAGTCGAAGACTTTCGGAAAAGTCCCCGAATTTCGCTCAAAATATCCGCTTTTAGCATTCAACAGCTATTTATAAATAGAAGTATTAATCTTTTTAACCTACGGTTATTTTATTCGGGGACGTAAAGCACTCTATTATGTACGCTCCGCGTTAGGCAAGTTCCTTGCTTTTTGCCTAAACGAGGCGTATAATAATAACGTATCGAAAAGAGGATATTGTATGAAAGTAATCGTTTGTGCCGATTATCAAGAAATGAGCGGCCTCGCCGCGCAAATTATTATCGGAATCGTCAAAGATAATCCGTTTGCGACGTTGGGTCTGGCTACGGGCACGACGCCTTTGGGTCTGTATAAAAATCTTATAGCCGACCGCAAAGCGAACGGCACTTCTTACAAAAACGTCCGCACCGTAAATTTGGACGAATACCGTGGGCTATCGAAAACTCACGTTCAAAGCTACGCGTACTTTATGAAAACCAATCTATTCGACTTTATCGATATTGCCACGGAGAACACCCATATCCAAGACGGCACGGCGACCGACGAAAAAGCGGAATGCGACCGCTACGACGGCGTTTTGGATAAGTTCCCGAGAGACGTTCAGCTTTTAGGACTGGGAAGCAACGCCCACGTCGCGTTTAACGAGCCCGAAACGCCGTTTGACAGCCGCACGCATGCGGTCAAGCTTGAACAAAGTACGATTACCGCCAACGCCCGACTGTTCGACGACGTTTCCCACGTTCCGCTTGAAGCGTTCACTATGGGCATAAGCGATATTATGCGGGCGAAGAAAATTCTCGTCCTTGCAAGCGGCGAGAGCAAAGCCGAGGCGGTGTATAAGACCGTCAAGGGCGAAATAACCGAACGCGTGCCCGCAAGCATTTTACAAACCCACGCCGACTGCACGTTGATTATCGACAGAGCGGCTGCAAAACTTTTGGAGGAATAGTTAGCGATGAATAACGGAGCGATTGTTTTTATCCCCGACGGAACGGAAAAGCGCGCGGCACTGGCACGGACGACGCACCTTGCGATTTCCGCGCACCAAGACGATATCGAATTTATGGCGTTTGCGCCTATTGCAGCATGTTTCGGTCAGTCCGACAAATGGTTTTGCGGCGTAGTCACGACTGACGGCGCGGGCAGCCCGCGAAACGGCATATACGCCGACTTCTCCGACGAGGAAATGAAAGCGGTGAGAATCGAAGAACAGAAAAAGGCGGCTACCGTAGGCAGGTACGGAGCGCAAATACTTTTGGGCTACTCGTCCGCTCAGGCAAAGGACAACCGCAATACCGAGATTGTAAACGACTTTATCGAAATATTCAAAGCGACCAAACCGCAATTCGTCTATATTCACAACTTAGCCGACAAGCACGTTACCCACGTAGCCACCGCGCTGAAAGTTATCGCCGCCCTGCGCGCCCTCGACGACGCCGAGAAACCCGAAAAAGTTTACGGTTGCGAGGTGTGGCGAGACTTAGACTGGATGAACGACAACGAAAAAGTTATATTGGATTGCAGCGCTCACCCCAACCTTGCAAGGGCGCTTTCGGGCGTGTTCGACAGTCAAATTTGCGGAGGTAAAAATTACGACGTCGCCGTAGCCGGCAGGCGCGCCGCCAACGCAACGTTTTCCAGAAGCCACGATTGCGACAATCTCGCTTCACTCAATTATGCAATGGATTTGACCCCTCTTGTTTACGACAAAAATTCGGATATAATACAATACGTCGAAGGGTTTATAAATAGGTTTGCCTTCGCGGTAAAGGATGCCCTCACAAAACTGCTGTAAGTGAAAATAAATTTAATTTTAGGCTTCCTTACTTTATTGTAAGGAAGCCTATTTTTATATGTATCGGTATTTCTTGCGTTTAGCGACAAAACAAACAAACGTGATGATCAAAGCCAAAATTTCCGCAGCTACCACCGAGAGCCATACGCCGTTTAAGCCGAAAATAAGCGGCATTACAAGGACGGTTGCGACCTGTAAAATAAGCGTTCTTCCGACCGAGATTATCGCCGAAACAAGCCCGTCGTTAAGGGACGTGAAGTAAGCCGAACCAAAGACGTTGAATCCGCTTATAAGATAAGATATTCCGTAGAGGCGCAAGCCGTTTACAGTAAGTTCCAAAAGCGTTTTATCGTAGCTTGCGAAAATCATACTTAAGGGACGGGCGAGAGCTTCGGTAATTGCGAGCATGATAACGCCTATGAACGAATTTATTATCAGACTTTTTACAAGCAAATTTTTAAGCTCTTTAATATTCTTTGCCCCGAATTGGAAACTTATTAACGGCGAAACGCCCAACGCATAGCCGAAATAGACCGCCATAAAGACGAACCCGACGTACATTATTATTCCGTAAGCCGCAACGCCGTTTTCTCCCGCAAATTTCAAAAGCTGCATATTGAAAAGCATACCGACAACCGATTGCGATACGTTGGTCAGAAACTCGCTTGAACCGTTGGCGCAAGATTTTATTATCGGTCTTATTTGGAATTTCGCAAAGGTAAGTCTGAGTGCGCTGCCGTTTTTAAGCGAAAAATAGACAAACGGCGTTACCGCGCCCACGGCGTAGCTCGAAACTGTTGCCGCCGCCGCGCCGACCAAGCCCAGTTTGAAGCCGCCGACTAAAACCGCGTCCAATATCATATTCGTAACTCCTGCGACAACGGTCGTCAAAAATCCCGATTTCGCTTTGCCCGCCGCCACGAAAAAATTTTGAAAGACGTTTTGCGTCATAAAAAGGAACTCGGCGGCAAGCAAAATCCTGCCGTATGTTACGCAATCGTCAAGCATATTTTCCGTCGCGCCCAAAAATATCGATATCGGTCTTATAAATACCGCGCTGAGCACGCTGAATACAACGCCTAAAATAAGATTGAAATAGATTACCATAGAAAACAGCTTATTTGCCTTAACATCGTCCCCCTCGCCCAAAGTTTTTGCAACGAGCGCACTGCCGCCCGCGCCGAGCATAAAGCCGATAGCCGCAATGCCCATAATAAGCGGCATAACGAGGTTGACCGCGGCAAACGCCGTTTTCCCTACGAAATTCGAAACGAAAAAACCGTCCACTATGCTATAAGCGGACAAAAAAACCATAGTAAAAATCGACGGCAAAACCGCTTTTATAAGTTTTTTATATGAATATAAACCTTGGTTTTTTTCCGTCATTTCCCACCTGAAACCATATAAGGATATATAAAAGAACGTTAAATGTCAAACGTTTAGTGCGCTCTCGCGTTATCTTCTCAATAGATGGGCGCTGTAACCGGAGAAAAAATTTATTACACAAAAAGCTTCCGATTATTACGCCATGGAAGCTTTTGTGTGATTGCCAACTTGCGAAAATTTATGCTTTTTAAAAAATTCGCTATTAATAGTCTACTCGCTATTTTAGCTAGTGTCAAGCTATTTTAGCTAGCAGATGTTAATCTATTTATATGAATAAGGATAATACTGCTTACGAAAAAATATTTTGCGCCCGATTAAAAGAACTGCGAAGCGGCAAAAATCTAACGCAAAAAGCCGTCGCGAACAGTCTGGGCATAGCCGAAAGCACTTATGCGAATTGGGAACAAGGCAGAACCCAGCCTTGTGTAGCAGATATTTTTAAACTGTTGCAAGTTTTTGCAGCCGATGCAAATGAATTATTCTATTTCGAACGCTAAGAATTTAAACTGACATTCCGGTAAATTTCTTTAACCAAACCCTCGTCGGTCAACCGTAAAATAAGCGTTTCGCTAATATAAAAAAGCGCGGATTTGCCGCGCTTTATCTTCAACTTTTCATTATAAATTAAGCGAACTTTGTTCGGTTGGTTTTCATATCCGTTAGGGTTACTCGATTGCCACTGAAGTACGGTAGGTGAAGGCTTCGGGAAAGCGCGCGAAACTATAATAAAATATCCGCCATTTCTGACGGATATAAAATTTAAATTGATTAATTATTTCTTTGTTTCGTGCGCGTAAAGTCTGCGCCTATACGCTGTACCCGTTAGGGTTTTGCGACTGCCAATTCCAAGTATCGCGGCACATATCGACCAAAGTTTTCTTCGCTTCGAACCCCAACAGCTCTTTCGCTTTCGAGCCGTCCGCATAGCACGCCGCCACGTCGCCGCTACGTCTGTCGACTATCTCGTAGGGAATTTTTATGCCGTTGGCTTCCTCGAAAGCTTTTACCATATCCAAAACCGAATATCCGACTCCGGTGCCTATATTGAATATTCCGACGCCGTACTTTTCTATGTTCTCCAACGCTTTAATGTGCGCCTCGGCTAAATCTACGACGTGGATATAATCTCTTACTCCCGTGCCATCGTGAGTAGGATAGTCGTTGCCGAACACGCGCAACGCCTTTAATTTGCCGACCGCAACTTGACTGATAAACGGCATTAAATTGTTGGGTATACCTTTGGGATTTTCTCCTATCCTGCCGCTCTCGTGCGCGCCGACGGGATTAAAATAACGCAAAAGCATAACGTGCCAATCATTGTCCGCCTTATAAAAATCGGTGAACATTCTTTCGCCCATAACTTTGGTCGCGCCGTAAGGATTGGTGACCTCGCCAAGCGGCATATCTTCGGTAAGCGGTAATTTTTCGGGCGTACCGTAAACCGTCGCCGAAGACGAGAAGACTATTTTCTTGCACCCGTGCGCCGACATGACTTCGGCCAAGGCAAGGTTTGCCATCAGGTTGTTTTCATAATAAAGCATGGGCTTTGCGCAGCTTTCGCCAACGGCTTTCAACCCCGCAAAATGAATGACCGCGTAAATATCGTTCTCGGTGAAAATCTTTTCAAGCAATTCTTTGTCGCGGCAATCACCCTCGTAGAATTTAATTTTCTTGCCGGTGAGCTCCTCGACTCTTTTTACGCTTTCTATCGAACTGTTTACGAGATTGTCGAGAGCAACTACTTCGTATCCTCTTTGAAGCAACAAAACGTTGGTATGGCTGGCAATGTACCCTGCGCCGCCCGTTACTAAAATTTTCATACCGCCTCCTAAACGAACCGTGTGTACATAAATGCGTCGGGCTTGTGGAACGTGTGGCTTAACGCGGGGTTCAACGAATATAAATTCAACGCGCCGTTTTCGTCGTAATCCTGCCTGTGCGCATTGAAATATACGTCGTTTTCGTCGAAGCCCAACTCTTTCAACTTCCCGAACGGTATTATTATATCACAAATCCATTTATTAATAGCAAGTTTTATTCGACTCTTTATAATATTTTTATCGAGAAAATTTATATTTATATTTCCCTGTCCGTCTAAATTGTCGATAACGGCGCAGTACGACGCATTATTTTGGTTGACTTCGACTTCCAAATATCTGTTTTTGTCGCCGAGAGTTATCATAAGTTCCGCTATATCGCCCTCGTAAAGCGGTTCGTTGTAATTAAAGTACTTGGGACTGAAAAAATTTTCCTCACATTCGAACGTAAAATACCAGTTGTCTTGGTCGCAAGACGTGTAAAACGCGGTTTTGCCGCTCTCGCTCCCGTCAACCGAATTGCAAAACGAATACTGTTTTTTGTATTTATAAACCGTTATCTCTTTATTTTGCGAAAAACTCATCCGTAACCTTTTCCATTTTATCGAAATTGCGCTCCATATCCTTGACCAGCGCCATTTGCGACGCCGCTCGAACGAGATTGTGGTCGGAATATTCTATACCGAAATAAACGTCGCCCTGTAAGTAATCCGTCAAAAACCTCATTCCGCATTCAAACGTCATAATCCGCGCGCTTAGCGGAAGCAACTTTCGTTCGTTTTCTTCGATCACACCTCGCAGTTCGCCGCCGAAACCCTCCAAAAACGCCGAATAATATTCGAGATTGAATTTAATAAGCGCAGTATCGGGCTCGTCCTCGGCGGCAGTCGTCCCGCCCGAACGAATCGCGTCGCCGAAGTCGAACAGCAAACTGCCCTCCATAACGGTGTCCAAGTCGATAACGCAAAGAGGGCGTGTCCCGCTCTTATCCAAAACGAGATTGTTTATTTTCGTATCGTTGTGAGTGACTCTGTACGGTATTTTCCCGTCAAATAGCGGTTTAGTCAAGCCGTCCGCCGTGTTTTTCCGCGCAACGTACTCGGAAATCAAATCAAAAGCTTTGTTCTTCCGCTCGCCGAATCCCTTGCCGTCCGCTTCTTCCACCGCCTTTATAAAATTCCGATAGCGCATCGGCGTGTTGTGAAAATCGGGAATAGTGACGTTTAATTTCCCGCGATAATCGCTTAAATCGGCTTGAAACTGCCCGAACCCCCGTCCCGCAATCAGCATATCTTCCGCGCTTTCGGACTTGTTTTTGACGACTCCGTCGAAAAACGTCATCATTCGAAAATACTCGCGCCCGTCGGTATAATAATCTTTGCCGTCCAAAGTTTTTACGACCGTAACGGTGGGGCGTTTTTTGCCGATATGCTCCGTAACGGCGACCACGTTTTCCATTATCGCGCCGACGTCTTTAAATACCGCGCCGTTTATCCGTTGAAAGGTGTATTCAGCCTTGTCCGTAACCAAAAGATACGTCTTGTTGACGTGCCCGCAACCCATAGGACGGCAATCTGCGAAGTTCCCGACAATACTGAATTTCTCGGCGACGGTTTTCAGCTCGTTCATGTTTTATCCTTGTGATTTTGCTAGGTTAAAGATTCCGCATTTGCCGTTTGGGGTTTCCAAACTTAACGTTCGGTTCTACGGAAAGGAAATAGGCTAACGCTACTTGGCTATTTCCTTTCCCAGTTCTCCTTGAATACCTGCCTCGACCGCGCAATACAAAAATTCCCTTTCGGAATATCCTGCGTTATCGTGCTGCCCGCCGCGATAAACGCGCCGTCGTTGACGGTGACGGGAGCGACCAAATTCGTATTGGCGCCGATAAACACGTTGCTGCCCACTTTGCAGCGGCTCTTCGAAACGCCGTTATAGTTTGCGAAAACCGTACCGCAGCCGACGTTCGTATTTTCGCCGACGTCGCTGTCGCCGACGTATGCAAGGTGCGCCATTTTCACGCCGTCGGATACGTTGCTGTTCTTTATCTCGACGAAGTCGCCGACGCGGCAAAACGCGCCGACGTTTGCGCCCTTTCTCAGGCACGCGAACGGTCCTACGGTCGTATTGTTGCCTATCTTGGTTTCTATCGCGAAGCTGCTTCTTATATCGACGTTTTCGCCGACCTCGGTGTCGATGAGTTCCGTGTTGGAAAAGAGCACGGCGTTTTTATGTATATAGGTGTTGCCGCGCAAAGTAACCATCGGGTGGATTATTACTCCGTCCTCTATCGTTACGTCCAAATCTATATAGGTAGTAGACGGGTCGTAAATGACTATTTCGCGCTCGGCGAATCTGTCCAAAACGTAATCCTTCAAATACATATTGACGTAGCCGACGTCGGCAAGGCTCTTGACTTGAAACGCGTACGGATTTTCGCATTTCTTAAAACTGCCGGTATAGCCCGCTTTCGTTATGTATCCGTCGCCTATTTTATAACAGGTGGACAAGCCCTCGCACTCTTCGCTCAACGCGTCCAAAAACGCCTCGGTGAGCAACGGAGTGTCGTTGTAAATAACGCAATAGTACCCTTCGATATCCGCAGGAATTTCCGCCTCCGTTTGAATGTCTGCGATATTCTTTAAAAAGTAATCCTGCACGCCTCTGAGCGTACGCCCGCCTGCGGTTAAATGCGAAAACCGCTCCTCTTGCAATCTGAATATTTTCATAATATTCTCTCCTCGATAAACTTTTTTATTTCCGCCGCTTTCTCCTTGGCTTTGGCGCCGTCGGCACATTCGACCAGTATACGGATTTTCGGCTCCGTTCCGCTCGGTCTTATAACCGTGCGAAATTCTTTTCCTATATTCTTTATATACTCGCTTATTTCCCCGTCATTACGGAATTTTTCCATTCCCTCGGGCGAACACACCACCGCGTCGCCGACGGACGGAAATTCGACTATATCGTCTTCTTCTGCTATCCTCTTTATTTTATTAAGCTTAGCCGTAAGTAATGCCGCGCAAATTCCGTCGCCGGTCGGCATATAGTCGGAAAAGATAACGTGCCCGCTCTCTTCGCCGCCTAAATTATACCCGAATTTTTCCATTTCTCTATGTACGTATTTATCGCCGACCTGCGTCCTGACTAAATTTATTCCTGCGTTTAAACACGCAATTTCGGTTCCCATATTGCTCATTACGGTGCCCACCATTGTGTTTTTCACCAGTTTTCCCTGTCCCTTTAACGCTTTGGCATGGACGTACATAAGGTGGTCGCCGTTAAAGATTTTTCCGTTTTGCACGCACATGAGTCTATCGCCGTCGCCGTCGAAAGTAAAGGCTATATCGCACTCGTTTTTCTCCGTCAATTTCACCAAAGTTTCGGGTACGGTCGCGCCGCAATGCAAATTTATATTCTTTCCGTCCGTTTCCGTGTAAAAGGGAAAAACTTCCGCGCCGGCGCGGGTAAACGCCTCGGGAGCTATCAAACTCGTCGCGCCGTTGGAGCAATCGAGAACGATTTTCATACCCGCAAAATTAGGGTCGATTTTTTCCAAAAGATAGTCCTCGTAGTGTTTTGCGCCGTCAACTCTTTTTATTACGCTTGCGGTGTATCTAAGGAGCATTATGCCGCTGTCAATCGATTTTTCGACCGCCTCTTCCGTCTCGCCGCTCACCTTGCAACCGTTGCAATCGAATAGCTTTACGCCGTTATACTCGGGCGGATTGTGACTTGCCGACAGCATAATACCGTAGTCGCAGCCGTAAAACTCGGTCAAATACGCAAGGCATGGCGTGGGGACCATTCCCGCCAAAAGGACTTCCGCGCCGTTTTCGCTTATTACGCGCGCCAAAGTCTTCTCCATTCTCTCACCGCTCTCACGCGGATCGCGTCCTATGATAACTTTGTCGCAATGGGGTAAATACGCAATCCCCAATGCGATTTTCGTCAAATATTCCTCGGTAAATTTCTCCGCTTTTAAGCGTATACCGTCCGTGCCGAAATGTTTCATTCCCTCTCCGTAAATTCCTGCTACTATACTCTTTATACTCTCGCGTCCGGATTGTTGTGCTCGACGCGGTACTCGCTGGGTACCAAATCGAACAGCAATTTTTCCGACGCCTCTTTATCGCCTGCCTCGCTGACTTTTTTAAGTTCCGCCATAGCCGACGCGAGCTTCTCCCCGTCCACCGGATTCAGTTTGCAGACGAATATATCTTTATGGACGGTCTTGTCGACGTTCTCGTTGCCGTACTGCAACTCTTCAAACAGCTTTTCGCCGGGGCGTAAGCCGGTGATTTTTATCTCTATATCCTTATTGGGGGTAAAGCCCGACATACGAATAAGGTCGCTTGCCAAATCGTAGATATAAACGGGTTCTCCCATATCCAGAACGAATACCTCGCCGCCGTTTGCGAGCGCGCCCGCCTGTAAAACCAACCTGACCGCCTCGGGTATCGTCATAAAATACCGCTTCATATTTTTATCGGTAACGGTGACGGGCCCGCCCTCGTTTATTTGCTTGATAAACGTAGGAATAACGCTGCCGCTCGAACCCAAAACGTTTCCGAACCGAACCGCCGCAAGCTGAGTAGTCGCGCTGCCCGACGCGCTTTGCAAATAGAGTTCCGCCACCCGCTTGGTCGCGCCCATAATGTTTGCGGGGTTGATAGCCTTGTCGGTTGAGATAAGGATAAATTTCTTTACGCCGCTCTCGTTGCATTGGTCGATGACGTTTTTCGTGCCGAAGACGTTGTTCTTTACGCTCTCGTCGGCGGAAATTTCCATCATGGGCACGTGTTTGTACGCCGCGGCGTGCAAAACTACGTCGGGCTTGTAAGTTTCCATGACCTCGCGCAATTTGTTCCTGTCGCGAACCGAGCCTATCTCCAACGCATACCTATCGCGTTCATAGGTTTTTTTCAGTTCCTCGTTGAACTCGAACATTCCGTTCTCGTGCCTGTCGAAAATAACCAGCTTTTTACATCCGTAATACAGCGCCTGTCGGCAAATTTCGCTTCCTATACTGCCCGCGCCGCCGGTGACCATTATTACTTTATCTTTTATAAAGCCGTCGACAAGCTCCCTGTCCATTATATGCTCGTCGCGGTGAAGAAGGTCCTCTATCTTTATCTTCCTTATGCTGATTGCGTCGGAATCGATTTCGCTCTGCGCGTCTTTAAAACCCGTGGAAATCATTATTTCGGCGTCGAACTGCTTAATATAATCGAAAATGTTCCTGAGTTCCTGCTTGCTTATCACGGTTATCGCAATGGCAATGACGTCCGCGCGGTACTTTGCTATTACCCTTTTCAATTCGCTCCTGTCGCCCTCGACCAAAATATCGCTTATCGTACTGCCGGCTTTGGCTCTGTCGTCGTCTATCAGCGCTACGGGGATGTAGCCGTCGGACGGGTTGTCCAAAAGCCTTTTGATAAGCGCCGCGCCCGTATATCCGGCGCCGTAGACGATGACCCGTTTCGTATTGCCCGAGCCCGACTTGAAAATACTGTGCTTTAATGCGTATAAAAGCCTACCCGACACCCTGTATACCGCCGCAAGCGCGAAGAAAATGAGATACGCGTTCAAAATAAGCAAATTAGGGACGTTGTAATTCGAACCCGCCAGCGCAAACAAACCGCGGAACAAAAATCCGAATGCCACGCTTATTATGCCGACTATCATCAGTCGGAGCAGCTCCATTGTCCCCGCGTATTTCCAAATTATGCGGTAGACCTTGCCTACGCCCATGATTATCAGCGTGGAAACAAGACACGGAATACACAACAACACGGTCGCCAGACCTTTTTGCGACGAGTATATGCCTATCGAATCCAAAAGATACCCCACCCCGAAAGCGCCCATAAAGAGCACCACGTCAATTATTATGGGAACAATAATCATCCTGCGTTCTTTGAAAATCGCTTTAATTTTCCAAAAGTTCGGTTTTTCCTTTTTCATAAGTTATCCTATTTTTTGCGCCATTCCCGAATAAATTCGCTTACCGAGTCGCACATCTTCCCTGCGGCTTTGGGCAAAAATTCCTTATACTCGCCGACGGCGGAGTCACTGCCGACGTCGGAAATACACTTTAAGGAGACGAATTTTATCCCCGCCATATACGCGCAATGCGCTATCGCTCCGCTCTCCATATCGCAAACGGAAGCGTTGAAAAGTTTTCTTATCAGTTTCTTTACCTTTTTATCCGCAACGAACTGGTCGCCGCACGCCGAAACGCCGCACTTCATCCCTCTTTGCTCTTTCAGTATTTCGGCGCAATCCGCGTCCGTTCCGAAAAATATCTTGTTGACGGTGCTGACCAAACCCTTGGGGTCGCCGAAAGCGGTGGTGTCCGCGTCGTGCTGTACCGCGGCGGTGACTGCGACCAAATCCAAATGCCGCAAATCCTTCGACAACGCGCCCGCTACGCCGAAGTTTATAATCATTTCGGGGTGAAATTTTTCTATCAAAAGAGTCGTGCCGAAAGCGGCGTTGACTTTTCCTATTCCGCACACGACCAAAACGACTTCCTCGTCCTCAACGTCCGTAAAATAAAAATTCTTTCCGAAATACGTTTCGGTTTTCTTGGCACTCTCAATAAACGGAGTAGCTTCGCTCTCCATAGCCACCGAAATACCTATCATTTGTCCTTCCTTTTTTTGTTTCGATATTTTTTATATAATATATACGTTACAAATATAACATTAATAGAGCCCGTTTGTCAATAGATTAGTTTCACGGAGTGTTTATAATCAACCGCTTTACGTCCCCAAAGTATATTGTTTTAACCCTAAAAGCGGATATTTTGACTGCACCGCTTTTCAAAACCGCAACGAATTGTCGGGAAATTCCGTGAAAACAAAATTTTTTTGCCTAAAATCATTGACAAATCGGTACGCTTTGTTTTAATATTTATTCGTGAGGTAACAATGTTAAACAAAAACGCTTCTTACGCATATTTTTACTTTTATTTTAGCACTTTACGTAAAAAGGGCTGATTTTGATATGCGCGGAGCCGAAAACAATTAAACTTAAAACCGCCTATCAAGGCGGTTTTTTAATAAAATACAAGGAGTAACAACTTATGATAGTAGTAATCAAAAACGATTCAGACCCGAAACAAATGGACAATCTCGTCAAATGGATAAAGAACCAAGGGCTCAGTATCAACCTGTCCAAAGGCGAAAACACCACCGTTATGGGGCTTATCGGCGACACGAGCAAGGTCGATATCGACCTTTTGTCCTCCCTCGACATAGTCGAAAGCGTAAAGAGGATTCAAGAGCCGTTTAAAAACGCAAACAGAAAACTGCACCCCGAAGATACGATAATCGACGTCGGCGGACACAAGTTCGGCGGCAAGAATTTCCAGCTTATAGCCGGTCCGTGCTCGGTAGAGAGCGAAAAACAAGTTATAGCCATTGCCCAAGCCGTCAAAGAGGCGGGCGCTTCACTGCTTCGCGGAGGCGCGTTCAAACCGAGAACCTCGCCTTATGCATTCCAAGGCTTGCGCGAATCGGGCATAGATATTTTGGTCAAGGCGAAAAAGGAAACGGGCATGCCGATAGTTACCGAAATCATGAGCGAAACGGCGATAGACAAGTTCGCGGACGTAGACGTTATTCAGGTAGGCGCACGCAATATGCAAAACTTCGAACTTTTGAAGGCGCTCGGCAGGACGAATAAGCCCATTTTGTTAAAGCGCGGACTTGCGGCTACCATACAAGAATGGCTTATGAGCGCGGAATACATCATGAGCGAGGGCAATAAAAACGTCATCCTTTGCGAACGCGGCATAAGAACGTACGAAACGTACACGAGAAACACTCTCGACCTTTCGGCGATACCGCTCGTCAAAGAGCTTACTCACCTGCCCGTAATCGTAGACCCCAGTCACGCTTCGGGATTGAGCCGTCTCGTTTCGCCTATGAGTTTGGCGGCGGTCGGCGCGGGAAGCGACGGACTTATCATCGAAGTTCACAACGACCCGCCCCACGCGTTATGCGACGGCGCGCAGAGCTTGCGCCCCGAACAGTTTGCCGAACTCGTCAAGAAAATCAACGTCATGCTGCCTCTCGCGGACAAGATTATCAATTAATCGCAATTGCAACCTGCTAAAAGGCGGTACATTACTGGCGCTTTACGCGGCAAAATAAATTTTGATTTTTTGTCAGCAACAAACCTTTAAAAGGAGATTTTTATGAACGTAGGAATTGTCGGATTGGGACTTATCGGAGGTTCGATAGGTCGCGCTGCGGTCAAAAAAACCGCGCATACCGTTTACGCCACCGACCGTGACGAAAACGCGGTAATAAAGGGCGCGCTCTTGAACGCATACCACGAAACGCTCACCCACGATAACGCAAAACTGTTGGATATGCTGATAATTTGCGTCTATCCGTCGTCGATAGAAGCCGTCATCGACGAATACGCGCCCCTTCTTAAAGACGGCGCAATAATAACCGACTGCATAGGCACGAAGCGCCAAGTATTTAAGATAATGGAAAAAAAGCAAAAGCGCTATCCCAAATTAAACTTTATCGGCGGACACCCCATGTCCGGCAGAGAATTTTCCGGCGTAGAGCACTCGACCGCAAGTCTTATGGAGCACTCGACCTGTATCCTCGTTCCCGTTCACAACGAAATGGATACGCTTATCGCCGTCAAGGAGTTTTATATCGCGTTGGGCGCGGACGGCGTTGTGGTAGCGACGGCGGAGGAGCACGATAAAATTATCGCTTACACTTCCCAGCTTGCGCACGTAATAAGCAGCGCGTACGTTACCTCGCCGTCGGCTCTTAGCCACTACGGCTTTTCCGCCAACTCTTTCCGCGATATGACGAGAGTCGCAAGACTCAATCCCACTATGTGGACGGAACTGATGACGGAAAATTCCGACTTCCTGACCGAAGAAATCGACGGAATTATCGCAAGGCTGACGAATTTGAGAAACGCCGTAAGCGACAAAAACGCCGACGCGCTTTACTCGCTTTTAAACGAAGGAAGCGAAAGGAAAATTCTCATCGAAACGCGGCGGGCGCAAAAGAAGGCAAACGCTTTACACTAGGGAGAACAGCTATGGAAACGACCGTAAAAACTTCAACGAATACCTATAAAATTTTCGTCGGACGCG